>JAEDIN010000066.1 GCA_016292445.1 Oscillospiraceae bacterium
AATATTTCGTTAGCCGATTAACAAAGTCATGCTGTCGCTTTTCTCTCATATGGTTTATAATAAAACCGTGGTATAGCCACAGAATACTATACGCAGACAAATAAATCAATATATAAACAATCAGAATGAAGGAGGAGCACAATGCAAAAATACGATGTAATTGTTGTCGGCGCAGGTAACGGCGGTCTTTCCGCAGCCTGCTACCTCGCAACCGAGGGCAAAAAGGTGCTGGTGTTGGAAAAGCACAATCTGCCCGGCGGCTGTGCAACCAGCTTCAAAAGAGGCGAGTACGAGTTTGAGGCCACCCTGCACGAGCTGTGCCAGATGGGAGACGGCAAAGAGGGCCGCCCACTCGGCGCGGTGCGCAAGCTGGTGCAGGATAAGTACAAGCTCGATGTCGAGTGGTGTTCGGCAAACGAATCGTTCGGCTCGGTCGCCACAAATGCCGACGGCTTCAATGTCTCGATGCCCGCCGGTGTGCAGAACTTCATCGACGAGATGGAGCGTCAGGTCCCCGGCTCGAGAGAGTCGATGACCACCGTCATGGAGCTGGGCAGAATGCTGCACGACGGCGTTGACTGGCTCGGAGAGCGCAACAACGAACCCTCGCCTCCCCAGAAGGTCGAGATGCTGCTCAAGTACTACGACCTGATGCGGGTTGTCCCCGTACCCTGCGAGGAGATGCTCGTGAGGATAGGCGTTCCCGAAAAAGCTCGCAACATCTTTGAGTCCTACTGGACCTATGTCGCGGCGGATTCCTCTAAAATGTCCTTTGCGGTGTACACCTACATGACCTATGTATATCTGACCCACCTGCCGTGGTTTGCCAAAAACCGCAGCCACGAGATCTCGATGGCGTTCGACACGAGAATTCGTGAGCTGGGCGGCGATATCTGGTACAACACCGCCGTTTCCGAAATTGACATCAAGGACAACGCAGTTCGCGGCGTGCGCCTTGCAAGCGGCGAGTACATAGAGTGCGACCGCGTTATATCAAACCTCATGCCCCATGTCGTGTTCGACCGCATGGTCGACCCCAAGGAGGTACCCGAGCGCGACAGGAAGGCAATGAACGCAAGAAAGCTCGCTCAGGCGGCATTCACCGTTTATCTCGGTCTTGATGCCTCCGCAGAGGAGATAGGGCTTAAAAACTACGACACCTTCATGCGCCACGACCCGAACAACCGCAATCAGTACAAGCTGTCCGACTCCATCGACACCCACAAGGACATCACCTGCACCGTGCTTACCAACGCGCTTCCCGACGCCGCCGGCGAGGGCAGAGCCTTTATCCAGTTCTCCAAGTTCTACACCGGCGACCCGTTTGAAAATGTCACCGAGGAAGAGTATTTCAAGATAAAGGACCGCATCGCAAGAGAATGCGTCGAGCGTTACGAGGAGGTCACCGGCTGCGACCTGCAAAGCCATATTGAGGAGATAGTCGTCGCATCCCCCATGACTTGGGCGCGCTACCTCGGCACTCCCAAGGGCGATGTTTACGGCTACGAGCCGATGACTTGGGACGGTATGTTCCCCCGTGTCCAGTCCGGCCACCATGTCGATTACACCATCAAGGGTCTGCGCTTCGTCGGCGGTCACGGCACACAGATGGACGGTTACAGTCAGGCGTATCTTTCCGGCGCAGAGCAGGCAAGATATATGCTTCTGGACATGAAGGAGGGCAAGTAAGATGGCAAAATACAAGTATGACAAAAAGGGTCTCAAGGGCTTGACTCCCTTCCCGTTTCTCGGTGAGGTAAAGACCCGCACAAAGCATATCGAGGCAGCTCCGGCGACCATTCCCAACTCATGGTTTAACCCCAACGAGCTTGCAAAGCGTCTGCATCCGGCGGTACAGCACTGCAAGATCGCCAAGGTCATCGATCACGGCGATGCAAAGAGCTTCACCCTCGTTCCGAATACGGAAAAGGGTACGACGGAGATGGCGTATTTCCGTGCAAGCCAGTATGTATCCGTTTCGCTGAACATAGACGGTGCGCCGGTCAATAAGCCCTACACCATCCGCTCCAACCCCAAGGACGCACTCGGCAGGGAAAACACCTCCTACACACTGACAATCAAGCTCACCAAGCCCTCCTACGCCTCGAAGTGGATACTCGAAAACTGGAAAGAGGGCGACGAGGTCGATATAAGCGGTCCTCTCGGCGATTTCTACTACCAGAACCTCAAGGACGCAAAAAGCGTTGTCGCACTTGCCGGCGGCAGCGGAATTACTCCGTTTTACTCCATGGCGGCGGCGATAGCAGACGGCATAGAGGATTTCGACATGACCATCCTCTACGGCAGCCGCACTTCCGACGGCATTCTGCTCAAGGACGAGATAGAGGCATTGGCGGCAAGGTCCGGCGGCAGAGTCAAGGTCATCCATGTCCTGTCCCATGAGGAGAAGGAGGGCTTTGAGCATGGCTTCATAAACGCCGGGCTTATCAAAAAATACGCCCCCGAGGGCGACTACTCCGTGTTCATGTGCGGACCTAAGGCGATGTACGATTTCTGCATCGGCGAATGCAAAAAGCTGGGTCTTAAAAAGCGTCGTTACAGAGCAGAAATGAGCGGCGACTACATGAATGTTCAGAAAAACGCCGACTTCCCCAAGGCTACCGACGGCAAGGAGTTTAAGCTCACCGTCGATATCCGCGGTGAGAAGCAGACCGTTAGCTGCTTAGGCGGCGAGACTCTGCTGTGGGCAATGGAAAAGGCGGGCATAAAAGCTCCGTCCCACTGCCGCTCCGGTGAGTGCGGCTGGTGCCATTCCAAGCTTGTTTCCGGCGAGGTCTATATCCCCGAGGACGCCGACGGCAGACGACTTGCCGACAAGAAATTCGGCTGGATACACCCCTGCGCAAGCTTCCCCATGAGCGACATTGAGCTTTGCGTGTTCCCAACTCAGGAATAAAAACAAATACCCATAATCGGCACGGCGCAAAGCCGTGCCGATTGTGCAAAAACGGAAAAGTCAAAAAATTGACATGTTATAATTAATGTGATATAAGTAATATATTCGGTTGCAAGAAAAAACTTTATAAAAAGGAGATTACATATGGCACACAGACCTAATATTCTGAAGCTGGCTACCAAGATCAGCCTCGAAAGTCTGACCTACACGGGCATCACCTACAAAGATCCCGAGTATCGCATCCTCGCTCCCATCGTCGATGACGATATGTGCAAGGTAATGATGCACATGAAGCTCGACACTCCGCGCACCACCGAGGAAATCGCAAAGCGCTGCAAGATGAGCGTTGAGTGGACGGCTGAGCAGCTTGAAAAGCTCAACGAGGCCGGTGTCTGCCGTACCATGGAGGGCATGAACGGCACTAAGGCCGGTTGGTACTACCCCATTTGGGTTCCCGGCATCATGGAGGGCATTCTGTCCAACAACGAGCAGTGCGAGCGTTACCCCGACCTTGCTGCCTGCTTTGAGGAGTACACCCGCCGCAGAGTTGCAATGCTCGCTCCCGTTTTGCAAAACGGCAAGCAGGGCATGATGTTCATGCGTGTAATGCCCGTTCAGAGCGCAGTTGAGAACAACTCCAAGACCGCCTCCTACGACGAGGTACGCACCCTTGTTGAAAATGCGTTTGCACTTTCCGTAGGTCCTTGCTCCTGCCGTCGTTCACGCCGTCTTATCGGCGAAGGCTGCGGCCACCTCGAGGAGGATATGTGCATGTACTTAAACGACAATGCACTCAACTACTCCCGTCTCGGCACTCACCGCCTCATCACCAAGGAGGAGGCTTACGAGATACTCAAGCGTGCAGAGGACAACGGCCTTGTCCACGAGATAAACCAGACCCCCGGCTTTGAAGATGCCACCGCTATCTGCAACTGCTGCGGCTGCTCCTGCTACGCTCTGCGTATCGCAAATATGTTCCGCTCGGCAAAGGCAATAAAGTCCAACTTCATCGCAAGAGTCGACAAGGACAAGTGCGTCGCCTGCGGCCAGTGCGTCGAAAACTGCCAGACCAACGCTCTCAAGCTCGGTCAGAAGTGCAGCACGGTTGATTCCAAGATCTCCGACGCTTATCATTCCGATAAGGAAGTTCCCTGGGACTCCAAGAGCTACAATGTCAGCTACCGCACCACTCGCAGCGATGTTATGCCCAGCGGCACATCTCCCTGCAAGGCTGCCTGCCCGGCACACATCCCCGTTCAGGGCTATCTGAAGCTGGCAAGCGAAGGCCGCTACACCGAGGCTCTGGAGCTTATAAAGAAGGAAAATCCCTTCCCCGCAGTCTGCGGCCGCATCTGCAACAAGCCCTGCGAAGCAGCCTGCACCCGTGCAAGCATTGACGACGCAGTTGCTATCGACGATGTCAAGAAGTTCATCGCCGAGAAGGATCTTGACGCAAAGACCCGCTTTGTTCCCAAGATGCTCAATCAGATCGGCAGAAAGTATGACGAGAAGATCGCCGTTATCGGCGCCGGCCCTGCGGGTCTTTCCTGCGCATACTATCTCGCCGTCAAAGGCTACTCCGTGACCGTTTTCGAGAAGGAAAAGGAGCTCGGCGGTATGCTCACTCTCGGCATTCCCTCCTTCCGTCTTGAAAAGGATGTCATCAAGGCAGAGATAAAGGTCCTCAAGGATCTGGGCGTGAAGTTCAAGACCGGCGTTGAGGTCGGCAAGGACATCACCCTCGACAAGCTCCGCGAGGACGGCTTCAAGGCATTCTACCTCGCAATCGGTGCATCCAAGGGCGCAAAGATCGGCTGCCCCGGCGACGATATGGACGGCGTTTTCACCGGTATCGACTTCCTGCGTGAGGTAAACCTCGGCAACAAGCCCGCCATCGGCAAGACAGTTGCTGTCATCGGCGGCGGCAATGTCGCTATCGATGTCGCAAGAGCGGCTGTCCGCCTCGGCGCAAAGACCACTATCGTCTATCGCCGCAACCGTGACGCAATGCCCGCAGCAGACGATGAGATAGAAGAAGCAATCGAAGAGGGCGTAAAGTTCAAGTTCCTCGCATCTCCCGTCGAGATTACCGGCGAGGGCAAGGTCGCAGAGCTCAAGCTCGAGGTCATGGAGCTTAAGGACGGTAAGCCCGTCGGCACCGGCGAGTTTGAGACTCTTCCCGTTTCCGCAGTCATCTCCGCTATCGGTCAGAAGATAGATATGTCCGGCATTGAGGGTATCGACACCGGCGCAAAGGGCAATGTACTTGTTGACGAGTATTACAGAACCAATGTTTCCGATGTTTTTGCCGGCGGCGACCTTGTTACCGGACCCAAGTTTGCAATCGACGCCATTGCAGCAGGTAAGGAAGCATCCATCTCCATCCACCGCTATGTACATCCCGGTCAGACCCAGGAGTTCGGTCGCGACCACCGTGATTACAAGCCTCTGGACATTGCAACCATGGGCATCAATGCAGTCGGCTTCGATAACGCACCCCGTCAGAAGGCAAGCGGCGCATCCGCCAAGGAAGCAAAGAAGAGCTTCAGGGATCTGCGCGGCACCCTCACCGAGGAGCAGATAAAGAAGGAAGCATCCCGCTGCCTCGGCTGCGGCTGCGTTGTCCTCGACGAGGATATGTGCATTGGCTGCGGTATCTGCACCACCAAGTGTAAGTTCGACGCAATCAAGCTCGAAAAGGTCATGGATAACAACTCTACCAGTTACATCGGCACTCTGATGACCGCCGTTGGCAACGCTCCGGCAGCGGCAAGCCGTTTTGTGACCAAGAAGATACTCAAGAAGTAATATGCATGAGATAGGTGTTGTAAAGCAGGTCGTGCGCACCATTGAGGAATTTGCCGCCGAGAACAATGTCAGTAAAATTGACGAGATAGTTCTCGACATCGGTGAGCTCTCCCTCATCATCCCGAAGTATGTCGAGGATATTTATCCCGTGGCTACCGAGGGTACGATACTCGAGGGAACAAAGCTCATCATGAATGTCATTCCCGGCATGGCGGAGTGCGACGACTGTGACGAGATTTTCAATGTTATCGAGCATGAGGGCTACTGCCCGAATTGCGGCAGCTTTGAAAAATCCATCCTCACGGGGCAGGATTTCATAATAAAAGAGGTCCATGTCTCCGAAGAATAACCAGCAAAAACTCACGGCTATAAGCCGTGAGTTTTTGCTCAGCTTGTCGAAAAAGCTGACGCGTCCAAGTTTAACCTTGGACGCGTTTTTTGAATTTATTCCTGCGGCAATTTTTTATAGATAACAAGTCCTCTAATGGACAAGAACAGGCATATTGCTCCCATGATGTAATACCACGGATTTTCGCTCAGGCTGAAGAAATCAGGTGCTATCGCGACCCACATGTTGCACCACGGGTTAAAGGATATGATTGCTACGCACACGAGCACGATTTGCAGCATAAGGTTATTGCCCCTTCTTGTTCCCCTCTTTTCCATGACAAGCCCGGGCACAATCGTGATAAGCACCTGCGTAAATATCCAGAATTTCCACATCGTGCTGTCGTGCAGCTCAAATCTCAGGAAGTTCAAGCCAACGTAAAAGCACACGATCTGAATTATGATAT
>JAEDIN010000067.1 GCA_016292445.1 Oscillospiraceae bacterium
ACAGCCGTTATCATCAGAAAAACAAAGCCCACACATCCTAAATACCCACGCAAGTGGTCGCAGATAAAAAAGAAACCGTTATAATTGCAAAGCCGCCTGTATTTCCACAGGCGGCTTTAAAATTTGATTATTCTGTTATCAGCCGAACAGGTTTTTAAAGAAGTCGATGACCTTGTTGACAAACTCGGTCACGGTGTCGGCAGCCTCGGACAGGAACTTTTCGACATTGCCCTTTGTCTCGGCGATGTTCTTAATGTACTGCTGTACCTCCTCGACCTTCTGCTTAAGCTCGGAGATATCGAGCTTTTCCATGGAACGGCAAAGGCTGATGAGCTGGTCGATCTGCGAATCGTTGAGTGTGACCTCGTACTTTTCGGCGATCTGCTTTATCTGCTCGCGCAGCTCGTCGTCGGTCATTTTCTTGGTCTCGTCGAGAATAAGCTTCAGCTCGTTAACAATGGCGGTGGAGTCTGCGCTGCCGATCTCGTCGGCAAGCTCTGCGGTTATGGTCAGCTCCTTTGTGCCGACAAGCTTTGCGTCCTCGTCGAGCTTTTTACCGGTGATGTCCTCGTAAGCCATGTAAATGCCGGTCAGAGCCGCAGTGCCGGAGACCTTGTAGGGTGCGCATATCTTGACATCTGCATCGGTAATACCTGCTGTGACCATAGCGTTCATGTACATATCGGAGGTACACCATGTAATGTTATCGACCGAAACATCAAGTCCTTTTCCCTCGTCGAGAGCTTCTATATAGATGCAGGATATGGACTTTGTGCCGATAAGGCTTTCATCCACCTGACCTTCGAGGTACTTGCGTTCATCGGCATTTGTAACGGTAAGCTCCTTGACCGTGCCTCTGTCAATGCCGAAGGTCTTGTACACGGATTCGACCTCGTCCTTGTCAAGATCCGCGCCTATAACCGTGCGGCTGTCGGAGATGTTATCGGCAAAGCAGAAGCTGCTGCCGAGCATCATAAGGGCGAGTATAAGTGATATGATTTTTTTCATGATAGTTTTCCTTTCACTTGGGTATGACAATATTAGTATAACCAAAACAGAATTGTGTTAACTATTTATTAAATCGGAGAACGGTGTGCAGTAAATAATCTGTAATTTAACAAAAATATTCTATTGACATAAGATAATATATATGCTAAATTATCTTCATCAATTCCCGTGAAACCCCAAGAATCTGACGAAACTGGGGGCGGAGGAAGCTCTGGAGAATCCCGAAAGGGTGCCGAAGGTGTAAGGCGGAAGCCGAATCTCTCAGGCCAAAGGACAGAGAAAGCATAAATCTTTATATGTTTTCTATTATGTCTCCGGAGCTGCTGAATTTTGTTCAGCAGTTTTTTGTTTTGGAGGAAAGAAAGATGGAAGCAAAACTGTACGAAATTGTATGCCAGATAAACACTTATCTGTCAAACTACATGCTTATATTCCTGCTTGTGGGCTGCGGACTTTGGTTCTCTATAAAGACTCGGTTCGTTCAGATTCGCTGCTTCGGCGAAGCGTGGCGCAAGGTGTTCGGAAACATCAGCCTCAAGGGCGATAAGCACAAGGGCGGCATGAGCTCGTTCCAGGCACTGACCACTGCAATCGCAGCGCAGGTCGGTACCGGTAACATTGTCGGTGCCTGCGGCGCAATTCTCATAGGCGGACCCGGCGCAATCTTTTGGATGTGGATAATCGCCTTCTTCGGAATGGCTACCATCTATGCCGAGGCTGTTCTGGCACAGAAGACCCGTGTCGTAAACGCCGACGGCAGCATTTCCGGCGGCCCTGTATACTATATTAAGACTGCTTTCAAGGGCAAGTTCGGCAAATTCCTCGCAGGCTTCTTTGCCGTTGCACTTATCCTCGCACTCGGCTTCATGGGCACTATGGTACAATCCAACTCCATTGCCGAGAGCTGCACAAGCGCATTTAACATCCCCGGCTGGGTAACGGGCCTTATTGTAGCCGTGTTTGCAGGCTTCATTTTCCTCGGCGGCACTCAGCGACTTGCGTCTGCAACCGAGAAGATTGTTCCCGTAATGGCGGTTCTGTACATCATCGGTGGCCTGGTGGTTATTGTTTCACGCATCCAGTACATTCCCGAAACATTCGGCATGATCTTCAAGTACGCATTTAATCCCACTGCTGTCCTCGGCGGCAGCATAGGTGCAGCCATCATGGCAGCGATTTCCCAGGGCGCAAAGCGCGGCCTGTTCTCCAATGAGGCAGGTATGGGTTCAACTCCTCATGCTCACGCACAGGCAAATGTCAAGAGTCCTCATGAGCAGGGCGTTGTTGCAATGATGGGCGTATTTATCGACACCTTCATCGTTCTGACCATGACCGCACTTGTTGTTATCTCCACTCTCTACACCGGTGACGGTGTGCTGGCAGCGGGCGTCGCAAACGGCGTTCCCGAGGGTGTTGCAAAGACTAACATGGCACAGCTTGCATTCGGCAGCGTGTTCGGAAGCGGCTTCGGCGGTGCGTTTGTTGCCGTGTGCCTTCTGTTCTTTGCGTTCTCAACTATCATCGGCTGGAACTTCTTCGGCCGTATCAATGTCGAGTACCTGTTCGGCAAAAAGGCTGTTATTCCCTACTCGATCATCGCAATCGTGTTCGTAGTGCTCGGCTCGCTGTTGCAGAACGACCTTGTATGGGAGCTGACCGATATGTTCAATAACATTATGGTTCTGCCCAACGTCATAGCGCTTGTTGCACTGTCCGGACTCGTCGCAAAGAGCGCGAAGCTGCAAAACGAGGAGAAGATCGGAAAGATAGAAAAGTAAAACGATTAGCACCGAAAAGGCGTACGATATGTACGCCTTTTTCTTTTTATTTCCCGCTTCGACACTTGCGGACTTTGAAATATGGTGGTAGAATAACTTGTTTGATAAATGAATGGAGGTTTGAGCATGAGCAGAATAAAGGATATAAGCCTTGCACCTTCGGGCGAAATGAAAATAAACTGGGTCGAGCGCAATATGCCGGTGCTTAGAGGCATAGGCGAGGATTTCAAGAAAGAAAAGCCTTTTGCCGGTATGAAGGTGGCACTTTCCGTGCATCTTGAGGCGAAAACCGCTTATCTGTGCCGCGTTATGGAAATGGGCGGCGCCGAGATGTATGTAACAGGCTCAAACCCCCTGTCAACACAGGACGATGTAGCTGCCGCGCTTGCTGCCGGCGGCATGAATGTGTTTGCAGAGTATGGCTGCACGATGGAGCAGTATGAGGAGTGCCTCGAGGAGGTACTCAAGGTCGGACCTAATATCATAATTGACGACGGTGGCGATCTCGTTCATCTCATGCACACAAAGTATACCGAGCTTATCCCCAATGTCATCGGTGGCTGCGAGGAGACTACGACCGGTATAAACCGCCTGAGAATAATGTCGCGCAAGGGTGAACTCAAGTTCCCCATGGTAATGGTCAACGACGCAGACTGCAAGCATATGTTCGATAACCGCTACGGTACCGGCCAGTCGGTGTGGGATGGAATTTGCCGCACAACTAATCTTATCGTTGCCGGTAAATATGTTGTAATCTCCGGCTACGGCTGGTGCGGCAAGGGCGTCTCTCTGCGCGCAAAGGGCCTCGGCGCAAAGGTCATCGTCACCGAGACCGATCCCGTTCGCGCACTCGAGGCTGTCATGGACGGCTACGAGGTCATGCCCATGGCGGAAGCGGCAAAGATCGGTGATATCTTCTGCACCGTGACCGGCGGCAGGGATATAATCACCTCCGAGCATTTCCCACTCATGAAGGACGGAGCAATCCTCTCCAACGCAGGCCATTTCAATGTCGAGGTGGACATGGAAGCACTCGAGAAGATGGCGGTTAAGAAATACGAGGCTCGCCATAACATTCAGGGCTTTGTCATGCCCGACGGCAGAACGCTGTTTACAATTGCCGAGGGCAGACTGGTCAATCTCGCCGCCGCCGACGGACATCCGGCGGAGATAATGGACATGAGCTTTGCTATCCAGGCTCTTTCTGCAAGATTTCTGGCACTAAACAGGGGTAGGCTCGCAGCCGATGTGGTCGCCGTGCCCAAGGATATAGACGAAGCGGTTGCACGGCGCAAGCTCAAGGCAATGGGTGTAGGTATCGACACTTTAAGCCGCGCTCAGGCCGACTATCTCGGCAAATAAAAAAACAAGGCAAATCCCGGGAAGGAGGTTCGCCAATGGATAACATTGAGAACATGGACTTTGAGGCCATCCACGAAAAGCAGTCCGATGAGCTGATGGAGCTTTTGGATTCGCGCCGAATGAAGGAGCTTCAGGTTCGCCTTGAGGACATGAATGAGTTCGACGTTGCGGAGTTTTTGTCTGAGATAGGCGACAACAGAATGCCGATGGTGTTCCGCCTTTTGTCAAAGGAAACGGCCGCAGATGTTTTCGCAAACTTTGAAGCCCCCGAGCAGGAGCAGATAATAAACTCGATAACCGACTCTGAGCTGTCCGCCATCATCGAAGAATTGTATGTTGACGATGCCGTTGACATGATGGAGGAGCTTCCGGCAAATGTGGTAAAGCGTGTCATGCGCACCGCGACACCGGAGACTCGAAACCTCATAAATCAGTATTTGAATTATCCCGAAAACTCCGCCGGCAGCATTATGACCGCAGAGTTTGTCGACCTTAAAAAGTATATGAATGTGCGTGAAGCGATAGCGCGCATAAGAAGGATAGGCGAGGACAAGGAGACAATCTACATTTGCTTTGTTACCTCCGCTGACCGCAAGCTTGAGGGCGTTGTGTCCGTTAAGGATCTGCTTTTGAGCGATGATGAGACCGTCATCGAGGATATCATGGACACCAATGTGGTATTTGCCATGACCCACGATGACCAGGAGGAGGTATCGGAGAAGATATCCGACTACGACCTCATGGCGATACCGGTCGTTGATAAAGAAGGCAGACTTGTCGGTATTGTCACCGTTGACGATATCATCGATGTCCTCGAACAGGAGACCACCGAGGACTTCGAAATTATGGCGGCAATGACGCCTTCGGATAAGCCGTATTCACGCACCGGCGCATTTGATATGTGGAAAAACCGAGTGCCGTGGCTGCTTTTTCTTATGCTTTCGGCAACCTTTACTACAATGATACTCAATTCCTTTGAGGACGCTCTTGCGGTGCAGGCGGTGCTCATAGGCTTTATTCCCATTATCATGGGTACGGGCGGTAACTCCGGTGCGCAGTCGTCAACGGCGATAATCCGCAGCCTTTCGCTTGGCGATACCGAGCCTAAGGATACCCTGAAGGTCATCTGGAAGGAATGGCGCGTTGCACTTTTGTGCGGTCTGACTCTCGCGGTGGTCAATTTTGCAAAGATGCTGCTGGTTGACAATTTGCTGCTGGGAAACTCCGATGTCAACTATATGATAGCCCTGATAGTGAGCCTTGCGATAGTTTTCACCGTCATGTTCGCTAAGGTCGTCGGCAGCTCGCTGCCTATGCTGGCGGAGAAGATAGGACTTGATCCGGCTGTCGTCGCAACACCGCTCATAACCACTATTTCCGATGCGGTATCCCTGCTTATTTATCTTGAAATTGCAAAGGTGTTCCTTAATATATGAGTGTTCTTTTTGAAAAAATGGCAATGCTGGTTATCCTGCTTGCCTTAGGCTACCTGTGCGCAAGACTCAAGCTCGTAGGTCCCGAGTTCAATAAGGGCTTGAGTAAGCTCGTTATAAACTTTTTCCTTGTCGGCATGATTTTATCCTCGGTAATAAATAAAGAGATGGAGCTAACCGGAGCCGAGGCGCTGACCGGGTTTTTGATGCTGGCGCTGATGGAGCTTATCTGCTTCGGCATAGCGTGGATAAGCCCCACGGTTCTGCGCATCAAAGACGGCGATATCGGAATGTACCGAATGCTTGTTGCGTTTATGAATAACGGCTTCATGGGCTTTCCGCTTGTCGCGGCAATTTACGGCGAGAGCGCTGTGTTCTTCGCTTCGCTTTCCAACATTCCGTTTAACCTGCTTTTGTACTCTGCCGGTGTGATGCTCCTGCGTGAAGGCGGAGAAGGGGAGAAGTTCAAGCTCAGGGATGCGATAAACGCACCCATGGTCGCAACGCTCATCGCGGCAATAATATTCGTGTTCAGAATACCCATACCCGTGCTTATAGAAGATACTGTCGATACCATATCCGCAGCTACGGTTCCGCTTTCGATGATGTGCATCGGCTTGTCGCTTGGCTCGGTGTCACTCAAGGACGCGTTTGTCCACCCCAGACTTTACGGCTTGAGCTTTATCAGGCTCGTCGTTTCACCGCTCATCGTGTGGTTTGTCATGCACTTCTTCGTCACAAACCCAGTGATACTCGGCACGATAGTCGTTCTCTCATCCTGCCCATCCGCCGTTATTTGCTCCATACTCGGCATTGAAAACGGCCGTGACGGCATCGAATC
>JAEDIN010000068.1 GCA_016292445.1 Oscillospiraceae bacterium
GACCTTATACTCTGATTACAACAAAAAATCTCCCATCCGACGGATGGGAGATTTTTTCATTTAATTATCAGTCAACACAATGGTCGCAGTCGTGAGTCTGAGCAAACTTCTCGTGGTCGTACTCGATGCCGTTCTTGTCGTAGTAATTCTTAACGGCGGCCTTGACAGCCTCTTCTGCCAGAACGGAGCAGTGGATCTTGTGGGTGGGCAGACCGTCGAGTGCCTCGACAACCGCCTTGTTGGAAAGCTCAAGAGCCTCCTCGAGCTTCTTGCCCTTGATAAGCTCGGTTGCCATGGAGCTGGTGGCGATTGCGCTGCCGCAGCCGAAGGTGTTAAACTTGCAGTCGGTGATGACGCCGTCCTCAACCTGAATGTACATCTTCATAATATCGCCGCACTTTGCGTTACCGACCTCACCGATACCTACATTGGCTGCGTCGTCGAGCTTACCGACATTGCGGGGATTCTGGAAATGGTCCATTACTTTATCACTATACAGTGCCATGATTATATCCTCCTGTAAACGCTATTATTATTTATTATCAGATGAGATGCTTTCTCTTGCCGTTTTCAAGGTCTTCCCACACCGGAGAAATGCTGCGCAGGTAAGCTACGACCTCGGGAACGACCTTGATGATGTGGTCAATTTCCTCCATGGTGTTGTACTCGCCGATGGAAAGTCGGAGTGAGCCGTGGGCAACCTCGTGAGGCAGACCGATGGACAGCAGCACATGGCTCGGATCGAGAGATCCGGAGGTGCAGGCAGAACCGGAAGATGCGCAGATGCCCTTTGCGTCGAGCATGAGCAGCAGGCTTTCGCCCTCGATGCCCTCAAAGCACATATTGACCGTGCCGGGAACATGGTGCTCGAGTGAGCCGTTAATCTTGGAATGAGGGATCTTTGAAAGCTCTGCAAAGAGCTTGTCGCGCATGGGGATAATCTTTGCGGTGTTGGCCTCCATATTGTCAACGGATTCCTTGAGTGCGGCAGCCAATGCCACGATGCCGGGAATATTCTCGGTGCCTGCGCGCTTGCCGCGCTCCTGTGCGCCGCCCTCGATGATGTTAAACAGCGGCATGCCTCTCTTTGCATACAAAACGCCGACACCCTTGGGCGCGTGGAACTTATGACCGGACATACTTAAAAGGTCGATGTTCATTTCTTTGACATTTATGGGCATATGGCCGGCAGCCTGAACGGCGTCGGTGTGGAAAGGAATGCCCTTGCTGCGGCACAGCTCGCCGATCTCCCTGATGGGCTGAACGGTGCCTATCTCGTTATTTGCAAACATTATAGTAACAAGTGCCGTATCCTCTCTGATAGCGGCCTCGACATCCTCAAGGCGAACAACGCCGTCTTCGTGGACATCCAGCAGAGTGACCTCGAAGCCCTGCTTCTCAAGCTGCTTGAGGGTGTGCAGAACGGCGTGGTGCTCAAACTTGGTGGAGATAAGATGCTTCTTCCCCTTTATTGCGCCGAACTTTGCCATGGATACTATCGCCTGGTTATCTGCTTCGGAGCCGCCGGAGGTGAAGTAAATCTCCTTGGGCTCTGCGCCGATAATGTCGGCAACGGTCTTTCTTGCATCTTCAAGCGCTTCCTTTGCCTTCTGCGCAAAGGAGTACAGACTGGAGGGGTTGCCGTACTGAGTCGTGAGGTAAGGCATCATAGCGTCAAGAGCGGTCTTGCTCACGCTTGTGGTCGCTGCGTTATCTGCGTAAACGAACATATTTATATCTTCCTTTCATTAAATCCTATCAAAAACATGGGAATTGTAACACTTTAAAATAAAATAGTCAACAGCTTTTTATTCCTTCCACTTATCGCCGGTGAGAAGATCTCTGAGCGACACGGTTGCAAGATACGCATTCGTAATATCGTCAAGCTCCTTCCACATCGGAACGGTCAGGCAAGCTGCCGATTTCTCGCAATTTATGCTGCCGGCCTTTATGCAGGCAACGGGGGCAAGATTATCCTCTATGCAATTTAATATCTCACCTATCGAATACTCCTCGGGTGTTTTGCTTAGCTTATAGCCGCCCTCTTTGCCCCGGGTGGATTCGACAAGCTCGGCTTTTTTGAGGTTTCCGACTATCATCTCAAGATATTTCATCGAAAGCTCGGTCCTGTCGGAAATGGTCTTGAGCGAAATATAGCCCTCGTCCTGATGCTGAGCAAGGTCGATCATTATCCGCAGCGCATAGCGGCCCTTGCTGGTAACATTCATGTCCTCACCTCCGTTTTTAATTCCTATCAATTTTCTATGGTTTTAATATACCACGATTTTAGTAGGAATTAAAGTGTCTTTGCCTCAAAACGCAAAAAATAGCTGTGCATTTTTTGCACAGCAAATTTCAAAAAACCTCTTTACTTTAGCGTATTAGTGTGCTATCTTATTACCGTGATAACAAACTAATTCGTTTTTGGAGGATAAAAACATGAAAAGGATAGTTGCACTGCTTCTGGCAGTTATGATGGTATTTGCGCTGTGCGCCTGCGGCGGCGATGACAAGGGCGACGACGGAAAGAAGACTTTCGTTATGGGCATTGACCCTGAGTATCCCCCGTACAGCTACATCGGCGAAGACGGCGAATACACCGGCTTTGATGTTGAGGTCTGCCAGGCTGTTTGTGATTTGCTCGGTTGGGAGCTCGAGGTGTTCCCCGTCAACTGGGAGCAGAAGCTCACTCAGCTTGATGCAAAAGAATGTGACTGCATCTGGTCCGGCATGACCATTCTTGACAGCATGAAGGACGCCGGCTATGTCATCTCCGATCCCTACTATGACAACACTCAGGTTCTCCTCGTCAAGGAAGGCAGCGACATTAAGTCCTCTGCCGACCTCAAGGGCAAGACCGTTGCGGTTCAGCTCGGCACCTCCGGCGAAAGCCTTCTCAACGGCGACCTTGCCGACCTCAAGGCAACCTTTGCCGACCTCGTCACCTGCAACAGCTTTGTAAGCTGCTTCACCGAGCTTGGCGGCGGCAGCGTTGACGCTGTGTTTGTCGATTATCCCGTTGCTGCAGCATATGCCGCAGAGAACGAGGGCTTCAAGGTCATCAATGAGAACCTCGGCGCAGAGCAGTACGGCATTGCATTCCGCTCCGGCGATCAGGAGCTGTGCGATCAGGTTGAGGCGGCAGTTCAGCAGCTCGTTGATAACGGCACCTACGCTAAGATTGCAGAAAAGTACCCCGACATCGTGTCCAACCTCACCTATCTCAACAAGTAATACAGAATTATATTAATGATATTCGCTTCCCGGGAGCGTAAGCCGCTTCCGGGAATGCGTGCGTTTTGAAACGAGGATATTTTATGGATTTAGTGACAATGATCACCACTATGAGCAGCGGCTTCGGCAAAACCTGCGCCATATTTTTCTTAACGCTGCTGTTCTCACTGCCGCTCGGCATGGTCATCGCCCTGCTAAGAATGAGCAAAAGCAAAATAGTGTCGAATGTGACACGCTTTATCATCTCCGTTCTGCGCGGCACTCCGCTTATGCTGCAGCTTATTGCGGTTACATACGGTCCGTACTACCTTTTCGGTATGTCGGTTTCGAGAAATAAGCTTATCCCCGTCGTTATCGCCTTTTCGATAAACTACGCCGCCTATTTTGCGGAGATCTACCGCAGCGGTATTGAGTCCATGCCCGTCGGTCAGTATGAGGCAGCCGACATACTCGGCTACAGGAAAATCCAGACCTTCTTCCACATCATACTGCCGCAGGTCATTAAGCGCATCATGCCCAGCATCACCAACGAGGTCGTCACCCTTGTTAAGGACACCTCCATGGCGTTTACCGTATCGTACCAGGAGATGTTCACCATCGGCAAGCAGATAGCCAACTCCGAAACGAGCTTCGTGCCCTTCGTTGTCGCCGGCGTGTTCTACTTCGTGTTTAACGCCATAGTTGACTACGCGATGGGCAAGGTCGAAAAATCGATGAATTACTATCAGTAAAGGAGGACGTGCACCGTGAAGGTTTTAGAAATAAATCATATTCAAAAAAGCTTTAATAACGCAACACTGCATGTCCTCAAGGACATAAGCCTGAGTGTAGATAAGGGCGAGGTCGTGTCGATAATCGGGCCCTCCGGCTCGGGCAAATCAACGCTTCTGCGCTGCGCAACCCTGCTCACGGAGATGGACAGCGGTGAGCTTATCTACATGGGCGAGGTTGCCGCCAAGAACGGCCCCGACGGCAAGGCAGTGTATTCCAGCAAAGCTGAGCTAAAGAAAATCCGCAGCATTTTCGGTCTGGTTTTCCAGAATTTCAATCTGTTCCCTCACTTTTCGGTGCTCAAAAACCTCGTCGATCCTCAGGTCCATGTTTTGGGACGCACAAAGCAGGAGGCAGAGGAGCGTGCGCTGGCACTGCTTAAAAAGATGGGCCTTGAGGAGAAGGCAAGTGCCTACCCCTGCGAGCTTTCCGGCGGTCAGCAGCAGCGAGTGGCGATAGCGAGAGCTCTTGCCATGGACCCCACAATTTTGTTCTTTGACGAGCCGACCTCCGCCCTCGACCCGGAGCTTACCGGCGAGGTTTTGAAGGTCATAAAGCAGCTCACCGAGGAAAAGATGACCATGGTCATTGTTACCCACGAGATGGCGTTTGCGAGAGCCGTCTCCGACAGAGTAATTTTCATGGACGGCGGCGTCATCGTCGAGCAGGGTGAGCCCGAGGAGGTCTTTGGTAATCCCAAGACCGAGCGCACAAGGCAGTTTTTAAGGAATTACCAGTCATGATGGAGTATTCGTATTACATAATTGACCCCACGGGAAACATCACCGCGATAGTCGAAACTCCTACAAAGCGCAGCGAGCAGAGCCGTGTTGCAGCGTTTATCATGGGGCTTGACACGCGCATAGAGCAGGTCGGATTTCTCGAACAGCCGCAGAGTGGCGCAGCTGTTCGGCTGCAAATGATGGGCGGCGAATTTTGCGGCAACGCAAGCATTTGCACTGCGGCTTTGACGGCGCAGCGCTCCGGAATTGACGACGGCTGCATTATGCTCGAGGTGTCGGGCGCGGAAAACCCGCTTTGCATTAGGGTGCAAAAGCTTGCCGGTTGCCTGTACCGCGGAACTGTCTCAATGCCGCTGCCGGTGGGTATGGAAACAGTTAAGCTCGGCAAAAACGAGCTGCCTGCCGTGCATTTTTCCGGTATAAGTCACCTTATCTTGAACGGCGATATCAGCACAGACGAAGCGGAGAAAAATATTCGCTCATGGTGCAAAGCTCTGAATGCAGACGCTCTTGGACTGATGTTTTTAAGCGGCGAAACGCTTAAGCCCTATGTCTATGTCCACTCAACGGACACCGCTGTGTGGGAAAGCTCCTGTGCAAGCGGTACGACCGCCGTTGCCGCCTATCTTGCCGCCAAGGCAGGAAAAAGCGTGTCCGTTACGCTCGGAAATCCCGGCGGCGCGCTCAGCGTTAAGGCAGAGTATTCAGGTGATGCACTTTCCTCGCTTCTTTTGACCGGCAGTGCCGAAATCAAGGGAAAGCACTTGATTTGTACATAATTTTTTTGTATCATCTAAGCTGACTGGGGGTCGTGAGATGCAAAAGAGAATAATAAGCCTCCTGCTTGCACTGTGCATGGTGTTTTGCCTGTGTGCCTGCGGCGGAGGCGGTAAATATAAAGTCGTAAAATCCGTTAGCGATCAGGATTATTCCATCGGCTTCAGAAACGGCGATTCAACATATCATTATATTGATAAGGCTCTGAGAGAGCTTGCCTACAACGGCACCGTTGACGAGCTTGCTGCAAAATGGTTCGGCAGCAAAAATGCCGTCAGCTTTCCGGAGACAAAGGATGCGCTTAAGGAGCTCGGTTATATCACTCCCCGTGAATTTATCATCGGAGTTGATCTTGATTCCGCACCCATGTGCTTAAAAAGCGGCGACGGTTACGACGGCTTTGATATCGAGCTTGCAGAGGCTGTGTGCGAAAAGCTCGGCTGGTCGCTCAAGGTGCAGCCCATTCACTCGGAAAAGGCATTCGTTGAGCTCAATTCCGGCAACATCGACTGTGCATGGGGCGGCGTTGTGCTCGACAGAGAGTCGCCCGATTACACGATTTTGGTTACATATATGTCCGACGAGCTCGTGCTCGCCGCAAAGGGCTCGGGCAGCAGCTCCATCAGAGACAAGACCCTGTTCATGGGCACCTCGCAGTGCTACATAGACCTTATGGAGGAAAACACGAGGGTAAGCAACAAGCTCGGGCAGATATCCCGCATTCAAGGCGGTACGCAGGATTACTTAGCCGCGCTCGACAAGGGCGAATGCGATTTGGTTCTTGTAACGGAATCGGCTGTTGATTACTTCAATACGCATTAAAAAATCACTCTCAATCA
>JAEDIN010000069.1 GCA_016292445.1 Oscillospiraceae bacterium
TAAGCATAAGGGGAGCATCCGAACCCCGTTTTTAAGCGGATTTGAGCGCCGCAAGCTTCGTTTTGCTCAATCACAAGGCAACGGCCTTCCTCAATCACAAAGCCTTGCCTGCGACACTCCTCTCTCGCTTAAAAATCAAAGACCTCTGCCATAGGATTTTTGCTCTTTGTCAAGGCAGAGGAGATAGGAATACTTTCGTATTTCAAGGACGATAACGCAGAGAAAGAGCAAAAAGTCATGGCAGAGGCGGAGTTTGGACACTCCCCTTATGCTTACACCCCTATACAGGAGGTAATTCAATGGAAAATGGTATCGTCAGAAGGGTCATCGGCCCTGTCGTTGATGTACAGTTTCCCTCCGGCAGAATGCCGGAAATATATAACGCAATAGAGATCCAGCTTGCCGATCGCAAGGTCGTCATGGAGGCTGTCCAGCACCTCGGCGACAACAGTGTTCGCTGCATTTCTCTGTTCTCCACCGACGGTATTTCCCGCGGCTGCCGTGCCGTTGACACCGGCTCGCCCATCAAGATGCCCGTCGGCGAGGGTACACTCGGCCGCATGTTCAATGTTGTCGGCGAACCCATCGACGGCAAGGGCGCGGTCGATGCTGAGAATTATATGCCCATACACCGTCTTGCACCCGAATTCACCGAGGTAACTCCCTCAACCGAGATACTCGAGACCGGCATCAAGGTCATAGACCTCCTTGCACCCTATTCCAAGGGCGGCAAAATCGGTCTGTTCGGCGGCGCAGGCGTCGGTAAGACGGTTCTTATTCAGGAGCTTATTCGCAATGTCGCATACGAACACGGCGGCTATTCCGTTTTCGCCGGCGTCGGCGAGCGCAGCCGTGAGGGCAACGACCTTTGGAACGAAATGACCGAGTCCGGCGTTATCAACAAGACTGCTCTCGTTTTCGGTCAGATGAACGAGCCGCCCGGAGCAAGACTCCGTGTGCCTCTGTCCGGCCTTACAATTGCGGAAAACTTCCGTGACCGGTCCGGCCAGGATGTTCTTCTGTTTATCGACAATATCTTCAGATTTACCCAGGCAGGCTCCGAGGTTTCAGCACTTCTTGGCCGTATGCCCTCCGCCGTCGGCTATCAGCCCACGCTGGCAACCGAGATGGGCGCACTTCAGGAGCGTATCACATCAACAAGAAACGGCTCGGTAACCTCCGTTCAGGCCATCTATGTTCCTGCCGACGACCTTACCGACCCTGCACCTGCAACCGCTTTCGCACATTTGGACGCGACAACCGTTCTGTCCCGTGCTATTTCCGAGCTGGGCATTTATCCCGCGGTCGATCCGCTGGAGTCCACCTCAAGAATACTCGATCCCAATGTCCTCGGCAAGGAGCATTACGATACTGCCCGTGCCGTTCAGGCGGTTTTGCAGAAGTACAAGGAGCTGCAGGATATCATCGCAGTCCTCGGCATGGACGAATTGAGCGTAGAGGATAAGGCCGTTGTCAACCGCGCACGCCGTATCCAGCGCTTCCTGTCACAGCCGTTCCATGTTGCGGAAAACTTCACCGGTCTGTCCGGCAAGTATGTCAAGATGGAGGATACGATTCGCGGCTTCCAGGCAATCCTCGGCGGCGATTGCGACGATCTTCCCGAGCAGGCGTTCCTCATGTGCGGCACCATTGACGAGGTGCTTGCAAAGCGTAAGGATATGTGAGCCATGGCAAACAAGATTCATCTTCAGATTACAACCGCCGGCGGCGCAGTTTGCGATGAGATGGCAAACTATGTGTCCGTCCCCCTGGTTGACGGCGAGGCAGGCATACTTGCAGGTCACGCTAATATGATAGGCGCACTCAACGAGGGTGTCGTAAAGTACAAAATCGATGACGAGATGCACTTTGCGGCGATATCCGGCGGTGTTCTCAGCGTTGCGGATAACGAGCTTATCATCCTTGCCAGGAGTGCTGAAATGGCGGAAACAATAGACCTTGCCCGTGCTCAGGCATCAGAAAAGCGCGCAAGAGAGCGCATCGAATCCAAGTCGGCAGAGTGGGATATGAAGCGTGCGGAAGTGAGCCTTCATCGCGCTCTTGCAAGAGAAAGAGCATATACCATGCTGCATAAGAATTAAATATATCAGTAACCTTGAAAACTGAACAGCGGAATAAAAAAGTGAAAAGCCGGAAAATGGAAGGAGGCATAATATGTATACACAAATAGCTGCGATCGTGATTTTTATCGCGATGTTTATTTTCATAGTTTCAGAAAAGATAGAACGGCATATTGTGACGCTGACAGCCGGCCTTTTGACGATAGTGTTCGTGTTTTTGATAGGTATGCACAGCTTGGATGCCATCGTGGAAACGCTGAACATACACAGCATTTTCACCGTTAAGTTTTGGTATGTCACGGACAGTCATACTGCCACAAGCACCGGCGTCAATTGGGAGACCATATTTTTCATTGCCGGAATGATGGTAATGGTCGAGGGCATGGCGGAGGCAGGCTTCTTCCGTTGGCTCTGTATGAGGATCGCAAAGGCGGTCAACTACAAGCCCATAGCCATTTTCATAACCTTCATGCTGTTATCGGCAGTGCTGTCAATGTTTATCGACAGCATAACGGTCATTTTGTTCCTTGCGGCGGTTACAATTGAGCTTGCAAGACTTCTGCGCTTTGACCCGATCCCGTTCATCCTTGCCGAGATATTCTGCGCAAACCTCGGCGGCAGCTCGACCATGTGCGGAGATCCACCGAATATTATAATCGGTACCTCCTTGGGCTACAGCTTCGGCGATTTTCTGACGAACACCGGTGTGATCGCCCTGGTGGGAATGGTTTTTACTGTCGCTTACTTTTGTCTGGTGTTCGGTAAGTCCATCAAAAAACAGACGGCTTCGCTAAGCGAGATTACGATTATCGAGCCGCGAGAGGCAATAACCGACAAGGGCAAATTCATTTCAAGCTGCATTATTTTTGCAATTGCAGTTGTTCTGCTTGTGACCCATGCGTCAACAGGACTGACTGTTGCGACGATCGGCGTGTTTGTTGCACTCATCACATTGCTTACTCATGTGAAAAATGCCGGAACGCTTCTCAGGAAGGTGGACTATAAGACGCTGCTGTTCTTCGTCGGGCTGTTCATTGTCGTCGGCGGACTGGAGATAACCGGTGTGTTGGAAATGATAGCAGGCTTTATCGGCAGCATCTCCGGCGGTGAGCCCGTGCTCATTATGGTGATAATCCTCTGGCTGTCAGCAATTGCGAGCGCATTGGTGGATAATATACCCTTTGCCGCAACGATGATACCGGTCATAAGGAGCCTTGCCGCAACGACAGGCTTTGACCTTGATGTGTTTGCATGGACCCTGGCTATGGGTACCGACCTTGGTGGCAGCGCAACCCCGATAGGCGCTTCGGCAAATGTTGTTGGTGTGGCAGCGGCAAATAAGTCCGGCCATAGGATAGGCTGGGGCAAATACTGTAAGTACATGGTACCGATAACCGTTTTGGCTATGTTTGTTTCCATGGTTATGCTCTACCTGAACTATTTTGCAAAATAAAAGAGAGTGCAAAAGCACTCTCTTTTATTTATTTTATAATGACTTCATATAAGACCTTTACGAAAAATACGCTGAGCACAAGTATCATGACAGGCTTTACGGATTTGCCGCCGCCCTTTTCAAAGTGCCTTGAGCCGAGGAAGTTTCCTGCTATGGAAAACAGACCGGCGGCGAGACCGAGCGGATACAGAACCTTTGAACTGAATATAAAAACCGTCATTGCCGCAAGGTTGGTGGAAAGATTTATGACCTTGGCGATACCGTTTGCATTTGTCAGCGGCATATGCGCTGCCGCCGTCAAGAGCAAAATGAGAAATGTTCCCGTACCCGGACCGTAAAAGCCGTCATACGCACCGATAACGAGCGCAATGGTACAGCTCAAAACCGTCGTTTTCGCAAAGGAAAGCGGTGGCTTCTCGCATACAAGAGCCTTGCTCTTGAATACATATATTGCTGTCAGCGGCAAAATAAACAGCATCAAAATCTTAAAAACATCCGCATTAAGCATGAGCGCAAGCTCGGCACCGCAGGCAGAGCCGATAAGTGCGAAAATTGCACAGATAATTGCCTGCTTCCAAGGTATGAAGCCGTCCTTGGCATAGCGGACTGTGGTAAGTGTCGTGCCCATTGCGGAGCTGAGCTTATTTGTCGCTATCGCAAAATGAGGGGGCAGACCGGATATGAGATATGCCGGCAAGGATATAAGTCCGCCGCCGCCGGCAACTGCGTCAATGTATCCGGCGAGAAAAACAAGAGGGCAGACGATTAAAAAGTGTGTTGGTGTAAGTTCCATTCGCTTTACCCCGTTACACGGTTTTCCAAAGCAGCATATTATCCTCAAACGAAACGGAAAGCCTGCCGCCGTCAAGCAGCCAGCTCAGGTATGAGCGCAGCGTGCTGCCTATAAGCGCGTACTGCTCAAAGTTGAGCGTAAGCCCGTAATCGTTGAATATGTACTGCAATATCGCTTCAAAATTAGTCGGTGTGGCGCAGACGGAGAGAAGCTTCTCAGCAACCTCATGCACGGCGTCGCGGTTGAGCTTGGTAAGCTCGTGAATATCCTCAACAGGCTCAGCGTGAGAGGGAACAAAGACCTTTGCACTCAGCGTATCGACGAAGTCGAGCGTATTCAGATATGCCTGAACATCGTACAGATAACCGATTTTGTACTTTTCAAGCGTCGAAGAGCTTGAAACACAGTCGGCAAGAAACACAACATCATCCGGTGTGCGATAGCCAACCATGTCAAAACAATGCCCGTTGAGGGGAATGACCTCGATATCCGAGGGGAAATCGGGGGAACTTATGTTAAAGCAAACCGACTCCTGTGCCATCAGAAACTTATGCCTTAGCTGCTTTGCCGGTGCTCCTCCGTATAATAATGCCGGCTCAAGTATGGGGTGATTAGCTATGCAGGCCTCGATTCCGGGCGCAAAAATTTTGCAGCCGGTGTTTTGCTGAAAATATCTGTTGCCGCCTGTGTGATCTGCGTGTGAGTGTGTATTCAGTATCGCCTTAATATGCCATTCCTCGGCCTCAAGCACGCGGCGTACCTTGCGGCCGGCGTCCTTGTCGTTGCCGCTGTCAATGAGATATACACCGTTATCCGCGCAGCGATATACACCGATTTTAGCAGGACAGTTTACATAATATGAATTATTTGCAACCTGAATAAGCTCGTACATAGTATCACCTCTGGGGTATTCTACCACTGCCTTAAAAAGCAATCAAGATTATTTGAAATTTGACGATTTTTAGCCTTGAATAAACAAAAAGTAGTGTTATACTGAGGACCGTTATTAGAGGCGATAAAATGAAAAACAACAAAAACATAGGGCAGTACAGGCATCTCGCGTTTGCTTCGGTTGGCGGGTTCTTTGCCGGCTATGCGATTTTGTGCCGCTGCGGACTGCTTGCAAATGCCCAAACAATGAACCTTCTTGAGCTTGTCATGAGTGCACTTAGAGGGGATATAGTCGCAGTACTTCTGCATATCGGCGGTCTTTTACTTTACATTACCGGCACAATGCTGACGGTGCTGCTGCCGCACTATTTTAATCTGAATATGCAAAGGGCAGTTCCGTTTATAGATGCGCTTGCCTGCATAGTACTGTGCTTCATTCCTGCCGACGCAAATCCGCTCCTCGGTCTGTACCCGATGTTTTTTGCCATGAGCATTCAGTGGAGCAGCTTTTCCGGCGCAAAGGGCTATGTAAGCTCGACGATTTTTTCTACAAACAATGTCAAACAGGCCTCGCTTGCCTTTGCGCAGTTCTTAACCGACGGCGACAAAAAGCATTTTGATAAGGTGCTGTTTTATGTTTTCACCATTTTGTCTTTCAGCTTCGGCGCGGCAGTAAGCTATATCGCGGTATCGCTGATGGGCGTGCGCGGAGCATGGGTGAATATTATCCTCATAGCAAATGCCTATTACATGGTCGTGTGTGAGGAGGGCTATAAGCTCGGAGAACTGAAGGACTGCGAAATTATGCCGAAAGAAATTGCAATGTAAAACTATCCTGCACAACTGTGCAGGATAGTTTATTAGTGAAGATTGAAGAAATAAAAATCCTCATTCGATAGAATGAGGATTTATTGGAGGCGTCACCCGGATT
>JAEDIN010000070.1 GCA_016292445.1 Oscillospiraceae bacterium
TGCTTCGGGCCGAATACCTCGGAGGTGAATGCGGAGCTGATTGTGGGGCAGGTGCCGTAGGACAGTCCCGCAAGGCACAGACCTGCGATGCATAGCGCGGCTGAACCCGTGAGCACTGCCGCAAGAATGATGCAGGCGGCGCATATTGTGACGATGTTTGCACCGAGCATGGTTGTGCGTCTGCCGTATTTGTCAAACACTGCGCCGGTGATTACTCTGCCGAGACCGTTGCAGACAGAAAGCACACCGACAAGTGTGGTCGCTGCGGAGGCGGCAATGCCTACGGAAATCGCAAGATCCTTTGCCATGGATATTACCGTGTTTCCTACGGCAACGAGGAATACAAGGAGAATAAACGCTTTTCGGAAGGCGGCGCTTTTAAGCATTTTTACGGCGGTATAGCTCTTTCCGTCTTCCTCAGGCACCGCTTTTTTCGATGCCTCGCCTTGCTCGGGCCTCTTTATAATTGTTCCGGCTATGAGGATTATGATGCCGAGAGCGATTCCGATAATGCGGAAGGCGGTGCGCCACCCCATTTCGGGAGTGCTGATTATGCTGTCCGCCAGCTTGCCCAGTATGAGCGTTGATGCGCCAAAGCCCATCATAAGCACACCGGAGCAAAGCCCCTTCTTATCGGGAAACCACATGCTGACGGTGGAAATAACGGCATTGTACGCCATGCCGATTCCGAGACCGCCCATGAGTCCGTAGCTGATATACAGAACTATGATGCTGTCGCCCATGGCGGCGGAAAGGGCAAAACCCGAGCCTGACAGAATTGCGCTTATTATACAGGTCAGGCGGAAGCCGAGCCTCGCCGACAGCATACCGCCGACTATGCCGCCTACGCAGAAAAAGCACATTGTAAAGGTAAAGTTCAGACTGAGCGCAGAGGCAGTCCAGCCGAACTCGGCCGCAAGGGGAGCCTTGAGAACAGACCAGCCGTAGATAATACCGGCAAAAAGCAGGGCCGCCGTACCGATAGCAAGGTACAGCCAGCGGATCTTTTTGTTATGTGTGTTCATATTTTTTCCTGACCTTATGTAAGAATTTGGAATAACGCCGCTTATTCCGCTGTATGCACGGAAAATGTGTTCGGCAAATCGGTTTGGATTAACTCATGCTTTCGCGTTATAAACATATAATTAGCTGTCGCTTTTTCTTATCGGAAGAGCCTGCTTGTTTTTATGCGGCAAAACGTACCGTCTGTCGGCGGTGCGTTTTGTGCTTTATTCGGCAGGCAAAGATTGTCCGACCCATCTTTTCCTAAATTTTTTTGTATATGCCTCGCAGCGGTTGGCGGATATTATAAAAATCCTCCATCTCCTTAAACGCTCTTTCTCTGAGGGAATACGAGCCTTTGTCGGCGCACCACTCAAAGAGAACAAAGTAGCTGAGCCTGACGCCCATCTGCATGAGCTGTGCGGGGGCTCCGGGATTTAAGATGTCGCCGTTGCGCTGCCCCTCCTCGATAAAGCGCACGAACCATGAGCTGTATTTTTTGACATAATCGTTCACGGAGGATATGAGACTGAACTTACCGTCAAGCTCAAGCTTGAACATGGCAGCTACAAGCTCCGCGCCTAAGGCCTCGCCGAGGTCAAGATATTTCTTATACAGCACCCACAGCTTTTCAAGGCTGGAATTTGCCGCAAGCAGCTCCAGCATGGTGTCCTCGAAACTATCCTTCTGTCCCTTGAGAACATGGACGAGGATATCGTCCTTGCCTGAAAAGACGGTATAAAACGACGACGACGGAACTCCGGAGCTTGCGCATATGTCCCTGACCGTGACACTGGAGTAGCCCTTTTCTCGGAACAGCTCCATTGCCGTGTGCACGATGCTTTCTTTGCTTTTTGAATTATTTGCCATTTAAGCACCCCCACCGACTGTCTCCCGCGGTCTTGGAAACAATCGCCGTATTGTAAAACCGGAAAGCCGGAAAATGTTGAAAACGCAGAATCTTTCCATGCTTAATCGACTACATTTTATCAAGCAATCAGAATGCGGTCAAGTATGAAATCGGCAGTATTTTATTTGCGGAAAATGCCGAAAAACAGGATTGATTGCGGAATGCTTCTGTTGTAATATTAAAGTGTATAAAACGATTTCAGGAGATAACGATGCCGCTGGTTGTAGACAAAAACGCAATTAGGCTTGAAATAATGAAGGCGTTTGCGCACCTTTCCGACGAAAGACCGCTCACCGCGATCTCTCTGCGCGAGATTGCCGCCGAGGCAGGCATGAGCCACACCAAGGTGCTCAGATATTTTGAAAGCAAAACAAAGCTCCATGTGGCGACCGTGCACTGGGCAAGCTCCTTCATTTACGAAAGCATAGCTTCCTGGTTTGACTCGCACCGTCTTGCCGATTATCCCGGGAAGACAGAATATCTCGATGCCTTTTTTGCACATTTTCAGACCGAAAAGCAGGACGGGGTAAATCCGCGCGATGTGGTCATGACCTGCGCTCTGGGCTCTTACTCGCCGGAGATAAAAGCGGCGGTCAAGGAGGACTTTGAACGTATAGGTGAGCTTTTCGGCAAATGCCTCGGCAGAGAGTTAGGCAGAGCTCTCACCGAAAACGAGATAAGCGCGGTGTCCGTCAGCTTTTTCGGTATCTATTTTGCAAGATTCAACGAAAGCCTTCCCGACGGCGCGGTGTGCAGGCCGCTCAGCGGCTTTGAAAGCCTATCGCAATCCTCGGCCCTGTCTTGACAGAGTCGGGGAATTTTGATATCTTTTTAGCAAACCAATTGGAACGCAAAAGGCGGTTATATCAAGGAGAATCGGCGATGAGTGAATGGAAAAAGACTTGGTGCAACCTGTGTGCGGTCACCTGCGGCCTTGAGCTTGAGGTCGAGAACAACAAGGTAGTCAATGTTCGGTCAGACCCGTCGAGTCCACGCAGCAACGGCTATTGCTGCCGCAAGGGCAGAACGGCAAAGTATTTTATCGATCACGGCGACAGGGTGCTCTATCCCAGAAAAAAGGTCGGCGATCGCTACGAGCGCATTTCGTGGGAGCAGGCATACAAGGAAATTGCGGAAAAGGCGAACACGATCCTGAAGCTCCACGGTCCGCGCTCAGCCGCCGTTATCGGCGCGGGAACTGCGGCCGTTCAGACTGCGGCGGCAACGGCGGCCCCCATGTTGGCGGCAATGGGCAGCCGGTATATTTTTAACCCCATCGGAGTGGAGTTTATGGCGGATTGGTGGAGCCACGGCAGGATATTCGGCGACCAGTCGCATTTTCTGGAGGCCGACGACGAGCGCTGCGAGGTCATGATATATTGGGGGTCGAACGCATATGTTTCCCATCAGATGCCCAACGCCAGACGCATATGCCGCGAGTTTTCCGAGAGCCCGGACAAGACGGTCATCGTTGTTGACCCCCGACTGTCCGAGACCGCAAGAATGGCGGATATGCACATCATGCCGGCTCTCGGCTCGGACTCGCTGTTTTTGCGCGCACTCATCGCGCTCATTCTCGAAAACGGCTGGGAGAACAAGGAGTATCTGAACAAATATACAAAGGATTGGGCACTGGCAAAGGGCTGGTTCAGAGATTTTGACATTGACGGCGCGCTGCGCGTCTGCAAGATACCACGCAAGCAGGCTGAGGACTTCGCACGCATACTCACGACAAAAAAGTGGGGTATGCACCGCGATCTGGGTCTGTTTTTCGGCAGACACGCCACGATGAACAGCTATCTGTGCATTCTGCTGACCATTGTCTGCGGAATGTGTCTTGTACCGGGTGGAAATGTGCCGCCGGAAAGGGTCATCGCCCTCGCCGGAAGCGATGAGCGCGACCCCAAAACATGGCGCACACCGGTAACCAACCGCTTTCCCGTCATGGGGATATACCCCGAGGCTGTCATACCCGATGAGATCCTCGGCAATAACCCCGACAGGATTCGTTTTGCGATAACCTCGCTTAACAATCCCCTGCGCAGCTATCCGGATTCGCAGAAAATGGAGGAGGCTCTGCGTTCGCTCGAGCTTCTTGTCGCCATTGAATGCTGCGAGACCGAGGTCGCGCAGTTTGCCGACTATGTTCTCCCCTCAACCAACGCCTACGAGGGCAACGGCGGCTTCAACATCTTCACCCTCAACTACCCCGAGGTCGTGTTCGGCTGCCGCAAGCAGATAGTAAGACCCCTCGGCGAGGCAAAAGAGGACAGCATGATTTTTGCCGAGCTCACCGAGGCGATGGGACTTATACCGAAACCCCCGCGCTGGCTGCACACGGCAGCCGAGGACGCCGTCATCACCGGCGACAGAATGAAATATTTCATGAAACTCGGCGCGTGGCTTGCGATGGGAAACCTCAAATACTTTGACCAAGCCGCAAGCATTATCGCGCTCACACTCGGCAAGGCGATGGGCAGCGCCGACCGCGCGATGACATGGGGCGGTATGCTCATGAGCAACCTGCCCGGGCGCGCGATTATGGCGGTCAAGGCAGACAAAAAGCAGCACCCTATAATCTCCCGTATGCCGATACTTTCGGGTATGTGCAAAATGGACGCTGCGTTCAAGCTCTGCGACGATAATCCGCAGGGCGCGGTGATTGCGCGCAGCGACGAGTTTGAGCTTATGAAGCGTCACATAAAGCACAAGGACGGCAAGCTCCGCCTTTGGTGCGAGGAGATAGACAGCTACATAAAGCGCATCACTCCGGAAAAGGAGGAGGCAGAGCTCACGCTCAAGGACGGCTGCAACATGATACTCTCCGCAGGCCGCCACTCCGAAAGCGGCGTCAACGCTTCCATGCGCAACAGCAAGACCTTTAAATACCGTGACCCGTACACGCTTGCCGTAAATCCCGAGGACGCGGCGCAGATGGGGCTTACCGACGGCCAGACGGTAAGACTGTCCACCAATAAGGGCAGCATCAAGATACCCATAGAGTGCTCGTGGCAGATATCGCGTGGCTACTGCATGATGCCGCACTTTTTCGGGCTTAAGTTCGAGGGCGGCACATACGGCGTGCACGCAAACTACCTGACCGACCACCGGGATATAGACGAGATAACCGGCAACGCGCGCTGGCGTTACACTCCGTGCCGCGTCGAGGTGATATAACAAAGGAAGCATTTCACCGCCATGGTCCGACAACTTGGAGAAAAACCGAAAAGTCTCCAATTTCTCCGACGAAATCTGCAGATTTGTCGTAAAAGCTCCGACTCCAAATATGTTGAAAGTGCAGAATTTTCAAGGCTTGATTGACTGGATTTTATCAAGCCATTAAAATGAATACAGCTTTGCTTTAAAGCGCATTTGCGCCGCAGGGCTTTTTGCAAGCCGATACGCCGGCATATTTAACACCGCGCAGGCAAATGTACATTGAAGCTCATTCAACCTGTGATATAATCAACAAAATTAAAAAAGGGAGCGAAGGAACATGAGTGAAAACATAATCTACTGCTATTCCGGTTCGGGAAACTGCCTTGATATGGCAAAGAACATTGCTAAGGAGCTTGGCGATACCGACATTATTATGATGCGCAGCTTCCCCGCAAAAACTGACGCGACCGAGGCAAAGCGCGTCGGCTTTATCTTCCCCTGCTACGGCGGCGGACTTCCCGGCAATGTCGAAAGCTATGTCAAGTCCATACATATCGGCATAGACGCATACAAGTTTGCTATCGTCCAGTTTGCCGGCTACATGGGCTGCGGTCTGCATAAGATCGACAAGATAGTCAATTTGGATTACTGGAACGGTATGTCTAACCACTGCTCCTGCATCTGGCTCATGCCGCACTATCTGACCATGCCGCCTCTGCCGGTATCCGCGTCTCAGAAGCGCAGCGAGAAAAAGGCAAAGGAATTTGCCGCCGATATCAAGGCGATGAAGCACAGCGCCAAAAAGCCGCCCAAGCGCGCTCTGTTTGCGCTTGAAAGCGCCGCTCTTGCAAGCCAGAACTCCAAGCGCGTAAAGAAGTTTGCCGCAAACGACAAGTGCGAAAGCTGTGGTCAGTGCGTCAAGCTCTGCCCCAACGGCAACATTCGTCTGGTAGACGGCAAGCCCTCCTTCGGAACAAATTGCATCGGCTGCCTTAGCTGCGTGCAGTACTGCCCCAATCAGGCAATCAACATCGGCAGCATAACAAAGCACCGC
>JAEDIN010000012.1 GCA_016292445.1 Oscillospiraceae bacterium
CCCTCGTAGACAAGAGTGTTTATCTCATCGGCAGCCGTCGCAAGATTGCGCAAAAGTGCTCTGTCGCTGACGATAGCGGCATATTCAAGCACATTTGCCGCCGTGGGGGTAATGCGCATGAGCTCGGCTATATATGCCGTGCTCGTTTCGCGGAACACTCCACGGGTCTTCATCTGGTCAAGCACTGTGATTGGGTCTATCGTTTGACCGTAGGAGAACATGGAATATATCGTTTCGAATATATCCTTGTTTTGCTGAATATAAAATTCTCCGCCCTTGAGGCGTTCGATGACATCGGGTATGCACCTTGTGTCGATGAGCATTGAGCCGATAACGGCCTGCTCTGCACTCGCCGAATGAGGTGCCTGTCTGCCCAACAGTTCTTCCATGTTCCCGCTCCTTTGTTAGCTAAAAATCAAGCCTCTATTACGAGCACGCTTATCGTGCCGCTGACCTCATAGCCGAGCTTTGCCTTTACCTGATAAGCGCCGAAGGTTTTGATAGGCTCGGTCTGGACTATCTTGTTCTTCTCTATCTCGATGCCGTGCTGCTCCTTGAGTGCAGTGCTTATCTCCTGCGAGGTGACTGCGCCGAAGAGCTTGCCTGCGCCGCCTGCCTTTGCGCGGATGGTGACGGTTATCTCGCTGAGCTTTGCGGCATTTGCCTCTGCCTCAGCCTTTTCCCTTGCCATCTGAGCCGCCTTCGCCTTTTCCTTTAGCTTGAGTGCGTTTATATTGTCCGCAGTTGCCTCGCTCGCAAGCTTGCGGGGCAAAAGATAATTGCGTGCATAGCCGTCGGAAACCTCCTTGAGCTCGCCCTTCTTTGCCTTGCCTTTAACATCAACATTGAAAATGACTTTCATTTTTTTATCCTTTCCCGTGATATATCACGAATCCATATACTCGTCAATTGCCGCAAACAGCTTCTCCGCAGCGGCCTGCAGGCTTATATCGTCAAGCTGCGCCGCAGCCGCCGATCTGTTGCCTCCGCCGCCGAGCTTTTCCATGATAAGCTGCACATTCACATTGCCTATCGACCTTGCCGAAACGAATACTCCGCCCTCCTCGGTCGGGTACATGACCATGGATGCGTCAACACCTGCCACATTCAAAAGCTCATCGGCTGCCTGTGCGGCGACAACTCTGTTATGCGGTCTGTCGGGTATTGCCACAGCCACGGAGCGATAGAGCCTTGCGCACTGAAGTATCTTATATTTTTCGACCGTCTGCTCCAAGCCGCTTTGCATAAGTCTCTTGACATCGACCGTATCGGCACCCGCTCTGCGCAGAAATGCCGCGGCGTCAAAGGTGCGGTAGTTTGTGCGCAGAGTAAAGCTCTTGGTATCGAGCACTATGCCGGACAGTATTGCCTCCGACTCGCAGGGCAAAAGCTTCGGTTCGTCGAGTGCAACCTCGAGTATCTCCGCCATCAGCTCGCAGGTCGATGAGGATGCGGGCTCGATGTAGCTCAGATCCGCTTTGTCGATATAAGTTGCCGCTCTGCGATGGTGGTCTATGACCGCCACCTTGTTGCACGACTGCAAAAGCCGCAGATCCTCGACCTGCTCGGGTCGGTTGGTATCGACGACGACCAGCAGGGTTTTGCTGTCGGCGGCGAGCATTGCCTCCTGTGCGCTTATGAAGATATCCTTGTATTCCGGAGTCTTTTTAAGCATCTCGACAAGCGACTTTGCCATTGTCTTTTCCGTATCGGCAACAATGTGCACCCTCACGCCGTTTTTGCGTGCAATGAGGCACACGGCAACGGCTGCTCCGATGCTGTCCATATCGCTGTAACGGTGACCCATGACGAGCACCTGCGAAGCGTCCTGAACGAGCGAATCAAGTGCGTTTGCCATTACGCGGGATTTGACCTTTGTTCTGGTATCGCTCTCGCTGACCTTGCCGCCGAAGAAATCAAAGTTAAAGCGGTTTTTGATGACCGCCTGATCGCCGCCGCGGCTAAGTGCCATATCCGACGCCAGCATCGCAAACTGGAGTGCCTCGCTGAGATTTGCAGCGTCTCTGCCTATGCCTATGCTCAGCGTTGCATGAATGCCGACGGAGTTTGCTATCTGATGAACCTCGTTGAGAAGCTGGAACTTGTCCTCGATTATGCCCTTCATGTACCGCTCCTCAAAGACCATTAGATAGCGGTCACGGTCAAAGCGGATGAGGATGCAGTCCTTATTTTCGCCCCATGAGGCAAGCTTATCGCCTATCGCGTCGCGCAGATCGTTTCTTGCGCGCTCCGGCTGGTTTTTCATCAGCTCATCGTAGTTATCTATAGTGATGACCGCCGCAATGGGACGGGATATCTCATACTCATTGCGGATATCATCGTAGTCGGTGACGTCTATCCAATAGGCGATGCCCATAAAATTCCCGTCACCGTCATCGCGCGCAGAACGCACGATATTGCCGCATATCTGATATTTTCTGCCGCCTACCTCAAGGAGGCTTGGGCACTGGGTCTTGCCCTCCATGAGCCACTTTCCGGAAAATTCCGGCACGAGCTCCGCCACGCTCCGGTCTGTGCGCATACCGTTCAGACCGCATATGGCGAAAAATTTCTCGTTGCCCCAGACTATGCGTGAGTCGTTGAGTCTGAAAACGACGATGGGCAGGGGGAAATTCATCAGCGTATTGTTCTTTGCGGTCTCCGCGTCATAGGTCACGGACTCGATATATGCCTTGAGCGCCTTGCGCTTGCGGCTGCGGTTTATAAACGAATAGATTATCAGCGCAAGGATAGCGACACCCTCGGCAGCCGCAAGATAGTAGTATTTGAGTATCAGCGTTGCAACAGCGAATACAATAAGGAAGAACAGAAAAGGCATTGTATTCGGTTCAAATACGCTTTGGGATTTATTTTTCTTCATTTTTTTCTCCGCAGGCATAATTTTCGCATAATAATTGATATTAGATTATATCAAAGTATCGTCATGATTACAACAGCAAAAGACTAATAAATTTCGCATCTCGGCGCAAAATAATTACGGGAGCGTGATGGATTTGAAAGCAATTATAATGGCAGGCGGTGAGGGCAAGCGTTTAAAGCCCGTGAGTTCGGATACGCCCAAGCCGCTTGTTCCGCTGTGCGGCAGGCCGGTCATGGAACATATCGTGCTGCTTTTAAAAAAGCACGGCATAACGGACATTTGCGCAAGCTTAAAATACAGACCCGAGGAGATAGAAGGCTACTTCGGCAGCGGCGAAAGGCTGGGTGTCAATATGCAGTACAGAACCGAAAACGAGGCTCTCGGCACAGCCGGCGGTGTTAAAAACTGCGCCGATTTCTACGGAAACGAGGATTTTCTCGTTATAAGCGGGGACGCTGCCTGCGATTTTGATCTAACCGAGCTTATGAAGGCTCACGCGCAGCACCTCCCTGCCGTGACCATTGCCCTGTACCCCCATTCCGAGCCCCTGCGCTACGGGCTTGCGCTGTGCGATAAAGAAGGCTGTGTGCGGTCGTTCATCGAAAAGCCCGATTGGGAGCGCGTTGTCACAAATCTTGTGAACACGGGTGTATACATCGTGTCGCCGCGTGCCATGGAGCTTGTTCCGGAAAGCACGGTTTTTGATTTTGCAAAGGATCTGTTCCCCGAGCTTCTGCGGCGTGATGAAAAGCTGCTGGGCTGTCCGCTTGACGGCTACTGGTGCGATATCGGCACACCGAAAAGCTATTATCAGTGCTGCGTTGACGCTCTTGACGGTAAGCTCGATATTGAGCTTGCAGGCGGCTTTGAAAAATCACCTGCCGAGGAGCATAAATGCAGTGAGGAAAAGCAGTTTATGTGCCGCAAGGAGGTCGCCTGCCATGACCGCGCAAGGCTCATGGATCGCATTTCGAGTGCGTTTATTGACATTGGAGCCGAGTTTGACGACGGCTTTTGCTTTAAGGGCAGCGACTATGAGCTGCGCATTGCGGCAATTCCGTATGCCGCCGCTTTGCGTATAAGCACCAACGCTTCGGATACCGAGCTTGCGAAGGAGCTTGCGTTTTCTGCCTCCGAGCTTATAAAAGAGATGGAAAACCGCCTTGATAAATAGGCGATTTGATTATATAATCAAATCATCTGTTTATCGGGAGGTATACATATGGATATTGAAAAAACCGTTAAGAATTTGAAAAGGCGCGGCTTTGAGGTCAGCCGCTTTGAAACCAAGGAGGAGGCCTCCGAATATCTCATGAGCCAGATACACGACACCACCGTCGGCATCGGCGGCTGCATGACCGCAAAGCAGATGGGTCTGTATGAAAAGCTCCTGAGCTGCGGAAACGAGGTCTACTGGCATTGGGTAGAGCCGGGTACGGAAACCTTGATCAAGGAGAACGCCGCCAAGGTTTTCATTTCAAGCGCAAACGCCATTGCCGAGACCGGTGAAATTCTGAACATCGACGGCAAGGGCAATCGCCTTGCAGGTCTTGCCTTCGGGCAAAAGCGCGTCTACATCGTTGCCGGCGTTAACAAGCTCTGCGACGATTTTGACTCCGCGCTGCATCGGGCACGCAATGTCGCCGCAACGCAGAATGTACAGCGTTTCGATGTAAGAACTCCCTGTAAAATGGACGGAAAGTGCCACGACTGCAGCTCTCCCGAGCGCATATGCAACGCACTGCTCGTGCTCTGGGGTCCGATGATGGAGATGGAGAGGGTCGAAGTAGTGCTTATTAACGAAGAATTGGGGATGTAAAAATGTATCTTGACTGGACATATATCGTTCTTGTCATGCCTGCGGTTTTGTTCGCTATGTGGGCAAGTGCAAAGGTCAACAGCACCTTTGCAAAGTACAAGAACAGCTACAACTCCCGCCACATCACCGGTGCGCAGGCCGCACGCTGGGTGCTCGACCGCAACGGGCTGAACAATGTCCGCATCGAGCATATTTCGGGTTCTCTGACAGATCATTACGATCCGAGTACCAATGTTGTTCGGCTCTCCGATGATGTTTACGGCAGTACCTCGACCGTTGCCGTCGGCATAGCCTGTCACGAGGTGGGCCACGCAATACAGCACGCGACCAATTATGCACCCGTGAAGATCCGTACCGCAATCGTGCCTATTACGAACTTCGGCGCAAAGATCTCAGTGCCGCTTATAATTATCGGTCTGCTGCTTGCCTCCTTCGGCGATGTGTTCATCATTTTGGCCTATGCCGGTGTCGCCTGCTTTGCGCTGAGCACTGTGTTCCAGCTTGTGACCCTGCCTACGGAGTTTAACGCAAGCCGCAGGGCATTAAACACCATTGAGGAGACCAATCTCTTGCAGGGTGATGAATACAATCAGGCTAAAAAGGTGCTCACCGCCGCGGCAATGACCTATGTCGCCGCTCTTGCGGTTTCACTCACGCAGCTTTTGAGATTCTTAATTATCGTCGGAGGCAATCGCCGTAACTGAAAGGAAAAATCATGATTACAAGAAAAGACGAGCATAAAATCGACACCGCACATAATCTTTTCGGCGGCAATGGTGAGATAAGCTTCACACGCATAATTCAAATGCCCGAGGAGCTTTATAACAAGGGCCGTGTGTTTTCTATCACCACCCTGCCCAAGGGCAGCGAGCTGGGCTGGCATATCCACAAGGGCGACGGCGAATACTATCACATTCTGTCCGGCGAAGCCGAGTACAGCGACAACGGCAATACGGTCACTCTCCACGCCGGCGACACGGCATTTTGTCCCGACGGCGAGGGGCATTCAATAAAGAATAACTGCGATGAACCGGTCGTTTTTATTGCGCTTGTTATTTACAACTGAAGCTATTAACCGTAAAAAATTCGCATTGCTTCTGCAATGCGAATTTTTTATTACGATGAATATTTATGTGCGTTTTCAAGGACCATTTCCTTGACCTTGAGCAGCCTTACCTTAGTGGCGTTTTCATTCTCCTCAAGCTTCATCGTGATATATCTTATATTCTCCTCAAGCTCGGGGATCATGACATATTCAAGGGCGTTTACTCTGCGGCGGGTCTTTTCGATCTCCTCGGCAAGCAGCTGCATGGTCTTTTCGACCTGTGCAAGCTGAAGCATATCCTCAAAAACCTTTGCCATCTGCTCGAGTGCGTCGTCAAGTTCACCGGAGGTCTGCGCAAAGCCGTAGGGGTATATCTCCGACGGGTCGTTATTCTTTGTGCGGAAAGAATACTCCGGCACATTGACGCTCATTATGTTTTTGAACTCAACGCCCAGCTCGACGCTCTGGCGGGGATACAGAAGTGCCTGCTCCAAAACCTCGGGCGACATGATTGCGCTTGCTACCTGCAAGGAGGCAAATGACGCAGTCAGACCCTGCTCAACGCGCTCGCGAAGCTCCTTGTTAAGACGCACGATATCCATAAACCGGCGCATAAGCTCATCACGCTTATCCTTCATCAGCTTATGACCGCGGCGCGCGGTCTTGAGTCTGCCCTTGAGCTGCTTGAGCATCATTCTCGTGGGGGTTATCATGGTGCTTGCCATTTAAGCCGCCCCCTCACTTCATGTATTTCTCGATAAACTCGGGCTTAATACGCTTGAGCTCTGCTCTGGGCAGGATGCTCAGCAGCTTCCAGCCGAGGTCGAGAGTTTCTTCGATGCTGCGGTTTGTTGTGTTGCCCTGATTGACATACTCTTTTTCAAATTCCTCGGCAAACTTTGCAAACAGCTTATCATCATCGCTCAATGCTGCCTCGCCGAGTATGGTCATGAGCTCCTTGGCGTCCTTGCCGCGCGAATATGCGGCAAAGAGCTGATTCATCGTGCCTGCATGGTCCTCACGGGTCTTGCCGACGCCGATACCCTTATCCTTGAGTCGGCTGAGCGACGGCAGAACATCGATGGGCGGCACTATGCCCTTGCGGTGCAGGTCACGGGAGAGTATTATCTGACCCTCGGTGATGTAGCCGGTGAGGTCGGGGATGGGATGGGTCTTGTCGTCCTCGGGCATGGTCAGAATGGGGATCATGGTGATGGAACCCTTGTGACCGATGCGGCGACCTGCACGCTCGTACATGGTTGCAAGGTCGGTATACAGATATCCGGGATATCCGCGGCGGCCGGGGACCTCCTTCTTTGCTGCGGATACCTCGCGCAGTGCCTCGGCGTAATTGGTGATGTCGGTGATGATGACAAGCACCTGCATATCCTTCTCAAACGCAAGGTATTCTGCGGCGGTCAGCGCCATACGCGGAGTTGCGATACGCTCGACGGCGGGGTCGTTTGCGAGGTTTGAGAATACGACGGTACGGTCGATTGCGCCGGTGCGCTTAAAGTCGTTTATGAAGTACTCGGATTCCTCGAAGGTGATGCCGACTGCGGCAAACACGACTGCGAAGTTTTCGCCGTCGCCGAGAACCTTTGCCTGACGGGCTATTTGAGCCGCCAGTGCCGCATGAGGAAGACCGGAAGCCGAGAATATGGGGAGCTTCTGACCTCTTACGAGGGTGTTCAGACCGTCGATCGTGGAAACGCCGGTCTGAATGAACTCTGCCGGGTATGCGCGGGCAGCGGGGTTCATCGCCAGACCGTTGATGTCACGGTAGGCATCGGCAATAATATCCGGGCCGCCGTCGATGGGTCTGCCCATGCCGTTAAAGACACGGCCGAGCATATCCTCGGAAACGCTCAGCTCCAGAGGATGGCCGAGGAAGCGCACCTTGGTCTGGGCAAGGTTTATACCCTGCGCCGATTCAAAAAGCTGAACGACAGCACGGTCGCCGTCTACCTCAAGCACCTTGCAGCGGCGAACCTCGCCGTTGGGAAGCTCGATCTCCGCCAGCTCGTCATAGGTGACGCCCTCAACACGGTCAACGACCATCAGAGGGCTGGCTATTTCTCTTATAGTCTTATACTCTTTTATCATGCGTCTTCACCTCCGGCAACAACCTCGTCGATCTCTGCCTTCATCGTGTCAAGTATGGCTTTGTACTCCTGCTCATACTTATCCGGTGCGACCATCTTTGCGCGGCCTATCTTCTCTCTTGCGGATATCGCAAACAGCTTCTTCATTGGTGCGCCCTTGGAGAGGGCGTCCCTGCCCAGCTCGTCAAAGCTGAGGATGAGGTTCATAAGCGCAAACTGCTTGCCGTAGGACGAATATGCGTCCTCGTCTACGAATGCGTTCTGCTGCAGGAAGTCCTCTCGCAGCATCTTCGCAGTTTCCATAGTCAGACGGTCGGCGGGGCTCAGTGCGTCCTGACCGACAAGGCGGACGATCTCCTGAAGCTCGCTTTCCTCCTGCAGAATGTGCATCGCCTTATCACGGTTTTGCATATATACTGCGCCGAACTCCTCCTTGTACCAAGGCTCGAGGGTATCGACATACAGCGAATACGAGGTCAGCCAATTGATAGCCGGGAAGTGGCGGGCATATGCCAGTGATGAGTCGAGTGCCCAGAAGACCTTGACTATTCTCATGGTCGCCTGGGAAACAGGCTCGGAAATGTCGCCGCCCGGAGGCGATACCGCGCCGATTGCGGTAACAGAGCCGCGGCGCTCGTCTGCGCCGAGGCACTCGACACAGCCTGCTCTTTCATAAAACTGTGCGATACGGGAGGAAAGGTATGCCGGGTAGCCCTCCTCGCCGGGCATTTCCTCAAGACGGCCGGACATCTCACGCAGAGCCTCTGCCCAGCGGGAGGTGGAGTCTGCCAGAACCGCGACATCGTAGCCCATGTCACGGAAATATTCTGCAATGGTGATGCCGGTGTAGATGGAGGCCTCACGGGCAGCAACGGGCATATCGGAGGTGTTCGCGATAAGCACCGTTCTCTTCATCAGGGGCTCGCCGTTTCTGGGGTCGGTAAGCTCGGGGAACTCCATGAGAACATCGGTCATCTCGTTGCCGCGCTCGCCGCAGCCTATGTAAACGACGATATCGACATCCGACCACTTTGCAAGCTGATGCTGAACGACGGTCTTACCCGAACCGAAGGGGCCGGGGACTGCCGCCGTGCCGCCTTTGGCGATGGGGAACAGAGTATCGATTATACGCTGACCGGAGTTCATGGGCCTTGAGGGCATGAACTTCTTGGCATAGGGGCGGTTTATACGAACAGGCCACTTCTGCATCATGCTAAGCTCATGTCTGACCTTGTTGCCGTCCTCGATGACCGCAACTGTATCGGTGACGGTAAAGCTGCCGGACTCTATGGATATCAGCGTGCCGCTCATCTTGGGAGGCACCATTATCTTGTGCAAAATTGCGCTGGTCTCCTGAACGGTGCCGAGCACATCGCCGCCGGAGAGCTTATCTCCGACCTTGGCAACGGGAGTGAACTCCCACTTCTTTTCACGGTTAAGTGCCGGGACATCAACACCTCTGCTGATGGTAGAGCCTACGCGCTCTCTGATTTCGGGCAGTGGTCTCTGAATACCGTCATAAATATTCTCCAGCATACCCGGTCCGAGCTCAACGGACATCGGCATACCGGTGCTTTCAACTACCGCTCCGGGGCCGATACCCGAGGTCTCCTCATAAACCTGAATGGAGGCCATGTCGCCGGTCATATTCAGAATTTCTCCGATAAGTCTCTGGGAGCCGACACGGACGACATCGGATACATTGGCGTCAGCCAGACCCTTTGCGACCACAAGCGGGCCGGAAACTTTAGTTATAGTTCCGCTCATTATTTTCTCTCCTTAATTATTTTCAAGGATATTCGTGCCTATTGCACGCTCGACCGCAGCATTGAGTGCCGACAGGCCTAAGCCGAGGCTGCCCTCTCTGCCGGGGATAAGGATTATCGCAGGCATGGGGCTGTCCTTATATTTTTCTATCTCCGAATCAAGCTGCTCGGCGAGGTTTTCCTCGATGTAGATTATCGCAACATCCTCCCGCTCACGGGTCAGCGTGCGCAATACTCCTTTAGCCTCCGACGCATCGGAAACGGGATACGCCTCAAGACCGAGTGCCGTAAAGCCCATTACCGTTTCACGGCCGCCGATTACCGCAATTTTAAGCATATAGATCACGCAGCCTTTCCTGTATAATCTCGGGGGCAATGCCTGCAAGACGGCCGGTGAGTATCATCCTCACGGCGGTTATCTCGTTCTCCCGGGCAGCGAGAAATGCCGTTACCGCTTCCTCGCCGAAGGGAATGAGCTTTGCCATTTTAAGGTACTCGTTTATCGCGTTGTCGCAGGCCTTCTCAAATTCGGTCATCTTACCGCCGGAGACGGCCTCTGCTCCGCATTCCGCCGCCTTTTGGAGGACAGTGTTTGCATACAGTGCCGCAAGCGTCTCCGCCGAGGTACTTGCAGCGCACACTCTGTTTATATCGATGCTGCCGCCGGAAATGAGCGCGGTGAACAGGAAGTCGGCATCCTTTCCCATTCTCGCGGTACGCACCGCACTTCTGAGATTTATGCTGTCTATGAGAAGCTTCACATAGTCTACGATAAATTTGCTGCCGCTGTCCTTTGCGATGCCCAGCATCTCGGCATAGCATGCTCTGTCAAGCTCAAAGTCCGCAAGCTGGGGATTTGCCGTTCTGGCGAGTATGCTCTTTGCCTCCTCGATTGACTTGGCAAGCAGCTTCGGAAGTCCGGAATAGTTATCCTCGGTACAGCACTCAAGCAGAGCTTCCGCCTTTATTCTGCCGCAGCCGCTGAAAAGATCACGCCTTGCGTCTCCCGTTTTGATGACGGTTTTAGCGTTGTGGTAGTCGTATTTTACCCGGAACACCGTAACGACGGCTTTATCCGGCGAAAGCTTCTCGATTTCGTCAAGAAGCTCTGCCTGGCAGTGTGCGAGGGCGTTTTCTATCTCCTTTGCGCTCATCGAGGACATATCCTCATAGCCGCAGTCGCACAGGAGCTTCGCCGCTTCCTCAATGCTCGGCGCGTTTAGCATACGCTCGGCTTTTTCGCCGTTGAGCATTTTAGCTTCTCTTGCTCTAAGCATAGCGGACAGGCACAGGTAATTTAACTTGTCACACTTTTTGTTTGCCAATTTTTTACCTCCCTACACGGGAATAACGCTCATTCAAACAGCGCATTTGCCACCTCTGCCACCATGTTCTTATGGCAGCGGTCAACCAACATTTCAGCACTGCAATTGAGTTCGATTCCGTTTTCTATGAGAACAAAGCCGCCGCAGATATTGACTGCTTCCTCGGCAACGGTGAGCTTTCCGACCTTGCCCTGTGCGGCAAGAAGCTCATTGGCTCTGTCTGCTATGCGCTGCCCGCATTCGTCTTTATCGTTTTTGCAGAAGTACATCTTCTCGGTTCCGCTTACCGAAACCTTGGCTGCCATTTTGGCGAAAAGCTCCGCATATTCCTCTCTTGGCAGTTCGCAGATAAGGGATACCGATTTTGCAAAGGTCTCCACCACGCGCTCCTGCTTTGCGCCCAAAACTTCCTTTTTGGCCTCCATTTCAGCCATGCGGATCTTACGGTTAAGCATTGCCTCGCATTCGGCTTTGCCCTCACGAATGAGCTTGTCATAGGCCTCCTGCGCTGCCTTCTCGCCGGCACTGCGAACCTCTTCCGCTTTTCTGTTTGCCTCGTCGATTATCGCCTGAGCCTGAGCCTTGGCGTCATTTTCGATGTGGGCAATGATTTTTTCAGTGCCTTTCATACTTTAATTCCTCCCGGTCTGTTTATCAGAAGCTCAGACCGTTGAGCATCAGGAAGGATGCCAGCAGAGACAAAATTGCATAGAACTCAACGATAATGCAGAAAATCATGCCCTTGGACCAGTCGTCGGGCTTCTTTGCGAGGATATTGACGGATGCTGCTGCGACCTTGCCCTGTGCGATACCGGAAAGCAAGCCGCCGACAGCAATGGGCAGACATGCGCTGAACACCTGCATGCCCTGGTCAACGCTCATGCCCGGTACAAGCTTGCCGAATGCGAGAAACCAGATAACAAATCCGTACAGGCCCTGGGTGCCGGGGATGACCTGAAGAATTAGCGCCTTACCGAACTTAGAGGGATCCTCTGCCGCAAGACCCGCAGCTGCTTCACCTGCGATGCCGGTACCCTTTGCAGAGCCTATGCAAGCCAAGAACGCAGCAAGACCTGCGCCGAAAAGAGCAATGGCGTAACCGCCGATAGTGTTCAGAAATTCCATTTCATATTCCTCCTAAAAATATATGTGTTATGTGTATTTTATTCTTTTACATCGTAATACCTGGAGCTTACCTTCAGCGGACTGAAGGGCTTTCCGCCGTCAACATAGAACTTACCGAAAAATTCAAGGCACTGCAAACGCAGGTCATGGACGAAGCAGCCCAGAATATTAAGTCCGAAGTTGAGGGCGTGTCCTATAACGAAAATAACGGCAAATGCAAGACCGGTAAATAAATTCAGACCGCTCGACTCTGCCGGCATAACCGCAATGGTGTTGAAAACCTGCGCGACAACGCCGCCTGCCAGCATCAAAGCCATGATACGCGAGTAAGACAGCACATCGCCGAACCAACCGGTCAAGGTGTTGTAAATGCAGCCGAATGCGGCAGTGACCTTGCCGAAGCCCTTTGAGTGGCGTCCTGCGCCGAACAGCAGCATCACGCTGCCGATTACGACAATGATAACGCCGACTTTTCCGAGCAGCTCGGGAGCACCGGCAAACAGCATTGTGCTGCCCCACAGGATACCGCCGATGAGAATGACCCACAGCGAGCCCTCCTCAAATATGCCGTCAAGCAGATTTCCTGCCTTGACCTTTTCGACAAAGCTTATGACCATACCCGTATTGAGGTGGATAAGGCCGATGACCAGCGATCCGTAAAGCACGGCATTACTGTCACGCACCGGACTGAACAGATAAGGCAGTCCTTCCCAATTGCTTGCCGGATTTATCATATGTACGACGCGGTACGGCATATCGCCGAAGCATCCGCCGGTGAGTGCACCCATCACCATGGTCGATATGCCTGCGTAAAGCAAGAGCTGGCAGAATGCAAGTGTGCCTGCCTTGGGCTTTATCTTCTTCATCGCAACAACGGCGGCAATCACCATTATCAGGCCGTAGCCGATATCCGCCATCATTAGGCCATAGATGAGAATGAAGAACGGTGCCATCATCGGATTTGCGTCAACCCCGTTGTACGCCGGAAGGCTGTACATATTGGTGACCATGTTCATGGAATTGGTCAGCTTGTTGTTTTTAAGCACGACCGGTACCTCGGGGTACTCCTCCTCGGTGGGGTCGCTTAGCTCAAACGCGCAGTCGTATTTATTCAGAAGCTTTTCAAGCTCACTCAGCTTTTCTGCCGGAACCCAGCCGTCAAGAATGACGGTGCTCTGCGTTCCCATGAGCTTATCCTCTGCCTCGCAGAAGGCAATATCCGTTTCGGTTCTGTCCGCCCAGAGCTTTAGACCGTCTCTGAACTCCGATTCGGACTCAATGGCGGCAACAAGCTCCTTTTTCTCCTTGGCAAGAGCTTTAAGCTCCGATTTGCACCGCTCGGTGCACTCCTGCGCCGTTCCGCTCAGCCCGGAAAAGCTCATTATCGAGAAGCTGTAAGCTCTCAACGCCTCAAGTGCCTGCCGGAGCTGGGAGCGGTGGCACAAAAGCACAAGATAGTGCTGCAGCTTATCCCCGGAAACGGCAAAAAGCTCCGCTTCGTCGGCACTTTCCGCAAGCGACTGTCTTACAGCGTCAAGTGATGCCGTTGCGGGACAGGCTCCGAGCGTCATCACGCTGTCGCGAGTACCCTCGGTCTCCAAGGGGCAGTCGAAGCTCAACCACGGTACAAGCGATTCGGCAGTACCTCTTATGCGGCTTTCCTCCGCTCCGATGCGCTTGATTCTGTCCTCGGCTTTCAAGATCCGCTCTGCGGCGTCCTGATACTTTTCGAGGCTTTCTCTGTTCAAAAACTCCTCAAGAGCAACATCCGGTTTTGCAGACAGCAGCGAGGACTTTTTCGGCACATAGCTGTTGAGTGCATCAATAGCCTGCTGAAGCTTCGTTTTCTCCGCTCTGTACTCCGATACGCCGCTGCTTTCCCTGCTCAAACGGCAAGAAAGCTCCGGGCTAAACTCATCCTCCTCAGGCTCCCGAAGCTCGACACAGCCGAAAACCATCAAATCCTTGAGCAGCTTTTCCTTCTGATCCCGAACAGCCATCAGCCTCAGCTTTTTCATTTTAACAATGGCCATTTAACTGTTCACGATCCTTTCCGCAACCTTAATTGCCGTGTCCGTAATTTTCCTGTCGGCTCTGGCATTGAGTACCGCAATTTTTGTTTCGGCAGCATTATTGATTTTTTCGATTTCCTCGGCAGCCTTTGCCTCGGTTTCCGTCGTCATTGCCTCCAGCTCGGCCTTTGCCTTTGCTGCGGCATTCTCCATGCAAGCCTTCCCATAGGTCTCCGCTTCGGCCGCAATGCGCTTCGCCTCTGCCTCTGCTTCGCTCACGAGCTTATTTGCTCTTTCCTCTGCCAAGCTCACTTCCGCAATCGCCTCAAACGGCATAAGCGCACCCCCCCTTCCAATTATTTTCATTAAATATTATTACTTAATACAGCAAATCTCGGTATGTGAATAATAACAAAAAGACCATTGAAAAACAAGGATTTTTTAGCTGTTTGATTGACAAAATCAAATCAATTGGCATAGTTAATTCTTAGTCAAGGCATTGCCCGAAAATTAACACGGCGTAAAGCCTTGAAACTCCGAAATAGTTTGCAAATTAACGCTCAATTTTTAATAATTTGTGATTTCATTCACCAATTATGCCGTGTTAAGTTCTCGTAAAATTCTTCTGTTCTTTTCGGCCTTTACCGATAACACCGCAAAAATCCCCGAATGTTACGGTTGCGTTAATAAATCTATTTTCTTCTTGCAAAAAAATCGATTACCCTATATAATGCAATCGTGTATCAATCAAAATTTTTGAAATACTTTTCGCCGGGAGGCCTTGTATATGTCAAATAACTACAGAAAGCGCAGCGGTGACCGTGCCGATGGCCGTCGTATCCGTTCTCTGAACGGTTTTTTCAACTTCATACCCTACATCATGCCGCAGCGAAACGACGCCTGCAATCAATATGAGGAATCGTTTGAAATCTCCAATGCCGACCGTTGGTTCAGACAGCAGCGTCTCAACGGCTACAAGGGCATCGGTATGCTCCATCTGTTTATCGCCGCCTATGTCAGAGCAATTGCCGCGCTGCCCGGCCTCAACCGCTTCATTGCCGGCAGGCGTATTTATGCCCGCAACAACATTGAGGTGGTTATGGCCGTTAAGAGAAGCCTTGCAATCGATGCGACCGAGACCACCATTAAGGTCGAGTTTGACCCCACCGATACCATCTTCGATATCTACCGCAAGATGAATCAGGAGATCGACAAGATCAAGTCCTCCGACGAGGAAAACGGCACCGAGGATTTTGCAAACAAGTTCAAGAATCTTCCGCGCTTTGTCGTCCGCTTCGTGATTTGGCTGCTGACGGTTGCCGACTATTTCGGACTTCTGCCCAAATCGCTTCTCGATGTCAGCCCCTTCCACGGCTCGATGATAATCACCGACCTCGGCTCACTCGGCATAGGCCCCATTTTCCATCACATTTACAACTTCGGCACTCTCCCCGTGTTCATCTCCTTCGGCGCAAAGCGCCGCGCATATGAGCTTGACCGCAACGGAACTCCGGTTGAGAGAAAGTATGTTGACGCAAAGTTCGTGCTGGACGAGCGCACAGTTGACGGTCACTATTACGCAACCGTTTTCAAGTACATCAACCGCTTTATCAGCGACCCCTCGCTGCTTGAGGTTCCCCCCGAGAAGGTCGTTCAGGACATTTTCTGATAATCCGAATATTCGATGGCAGACAATCGTCTGCCATCTTTTTTCAGCTCAAAACCGCGTCAGCGGCGAAGCGCAGGCAAGAACATCGGCTATGTAATGGGCATTTAATCGGCTCTGTTTATGATTGTTAATATTTTATCACTCTATTTCTGTTTTTTCAACACACTGAATATAAAAAAACTGTGCATTTTAGCATAAATGCACAGTTTTTGTTCTATCGTTCCCGCTCTCTGAGCTTTGCAAGAAGCTCATACGGGGCATTCAATTCGCCGTTTATGCCGCTGCCCATCTCGATGTGCGGCTTATGGCTGCCGTGCCAGTCGCTGCCGGCGGTGGCACAAAAGCCGTAAGCGTCGGCAAGTGCTTTGAGCTGCGCGCAGACCTCCGGCGTATAGCCGGAGTAGTAGCACTCTATGCCCGAAACTCCTGCATCCCGCGAGCGTTCCATAAGCTCCGTCATGCCCTCGTCATCAAGCCTGTACTGCATGGGGTGAGCAATGACCGACACACCGCCTGCTCCGCGAATGAGCTGCGCAGCCTCCTCAACGCTGAGGAAGTGCCTGCGGATATAATACTTTCTGCCCGGGTCAAGATATCGCACAAATGCGTCCTGCACGCTGTCGGCAAGCCCGGCTTTGATAAGGCACAGCGCAAAATGGGGTCTGCCGATTATCGAGCCGGGATGCTCGATCTTAAGCTGTTCGAGGTCAATCCTGATGCCGTCCTTCGCCATAAGCCCGACCATTTTGCGGTTGCGCTCGTCCCTGTCGGTGACTATCCATTCGAGTGTGCTGTTGAGCTTTTCGTTGTGCGGGTCAATGTCATATGCAAGCATATGCACCTCCCTGCCGTGCCATCCGCAGCCCAGCTCGAGTCCGCCGACGACCTCGACACCGTATTTTTCGCCCGCCGCCTTTGCCGCCGGAACACCGTTTGCCGTGTCGTGGTCGGTTATTGCTATCGCCCGCAGTCCGAGCTTTTTTGCGTGAAGCACGGCATTTTCGGGACTTTCCGAGCCGTCGGAAGTATTCGTGTGTGTATGAAGGTCTATTTCTCTCATTTCATTGATTCCGATATTTTATCTGCCTCGGCGTATATCTTCCCGGCATCCTCACCGATGAAAAACTCGCCGTTTTCGTACAATACTCTGCCGTTTACCATCGTAAGGCGCACATTTCCCTTTGAGCCTGCGTAAACGAGGTTTTTGCTGATGTTGTTGAGCGGATGCATATTCGGGCGGTTCAGGTTTACGACAACAAGGTCTGCCTTTTTTCCCTCGGCAATGCAGTCGCAGTCGGAAAGCCCCATGGCTCTTGCTCCGCCTACGCACGCCATTCCCAGCACGCGGTTTGCGTCGCACACCGAGGCGTCACTCTCGCGGTACTTTGCAAGTGCCGTCACAAGATACATCTCCCGGAAGAAGTCAAGCGCATTGTTTGACGCGGCACCGTCCGTGCCGATGGCGAGGTTTATTCCCTCGTCGAGAAATCTCGTTACCGGTGCGATACCACTTGCAAGCTTGAGATTTGACGCGGGATTTAACACCGCCCACAGCTTGCGGCGTTTGAATATCTCTATATCCTCTTCGCTCATGTACACGCAGTGGAAGCCGCCTCCGCCGTAGTCGTACATTCCGAGCTTATCAAAAAGCACGGTGGGCGTTGCGCCGTGGCGCTCGATGCAGCCTGCGACCTCGGCTTTGGTCTCCGAGGAGTGGACGAATATCGGCGCCTTGTACTTCTGCGCAAGAGAAGCGACATATTCCATGCGCTCAAGACAGGTGGTGTACTCGGCGTGGAAGCCCAGCATATACGACACAAGCTCGTGACATTTATTAAAGCGCAGGTACTCGCCCTCGATCTCGGTAGGGTCTTTGTCAAAATTGTTCAGTGCGCCGCAAATGACCGTGCGGAAGCCCGAATCTATATTCGCCTTGACATAGGCATCGTTGTGGAAATACATATCAAAGCAGGCGGTTATGCCGCTTGAGAGATACTCCATAATGGCAAGCTTGGTCATGACATACAGCATATCGGGCGAAAGCTTCGCCTCTCTGGGAAAGACCTGCTCATTGAGCCAGCGGTCCAGCGGCATATCGTCCGCCATGGAGCGCAGGAAGGTCATCGCCGAGTGCGAGTGGGCGTTCTTAAAGCCCGGTATGAGCAGATCGCCCTTGAGGTCTATCTGCCTGTCAAACTGCGGCATTTCCGCCTTTTTGGGGCCTACATAGCAAATACTGCCGCCGTTTACCCACACTTCGTCGTTCGTTATCTCGGTGCCGCTCACAAAACCAAGCACCCTGCCGTTATAAAATCTTATCATTTGTATCATCCTGTATCTTTATTCCCAGAAGTTTTTTCCGCCGAGCTTGCTCACGAGCTTTTGCCTGAACTCGAGCATGGCGGTGTAGGTCGGGAGTATATAGATAAACGCATCCTCTTTTCGGAGGCGTTTTATCAGCTTGTCGTAGCTTGTAAATTGCTCGCAGGCTATGCCCTCACGCTCAAGACGCTGCGCCATAGTCTCGGCTCTGTCGCCGGTCACATACACCCGCTCAAGTCCTTTCATGCGTTTGAGCCTGCCGAAATCGGCATCATCCAGCCACGATATATCCGTTCCGTCCGCCGGTCTGGCGTTTACGGCAAACACAACGGTCTTTGCGTCCTTGCCTCTTCTTACGGTTTCGAGCGTCTGGTCGGCGGCTGCGGCGTTTTTTATGAGTATCATCCTCGCGCCGACATTGCCGAGGTCAAATTGCTCCATTCTGCCGAAGCCGCACTCAAAATCCGAAACGGCTTTGAGCGTGCATTTAAGTTCAATGCCTACCGCCGTCATAAGTGCGGTCACGCCTGCTGCGTTGTAAATGTTATAAAGTCCCGGAAGTGCGCAGTTTGCAAGCGTTTTTTCCTTACCGTCGGAAATGACAAAGCTTCCGTCGGGCAAAACATCGCTCACCGTAACGAGCGTATCATGCCGCCTTGCGCCGCACTTTGCGCAGCGGTAGCCGCCGAGATTTGCATAGGTCACATAGCGGTAGCTAAGCCTTGCGCCGCAGTTAACACAGCGGCTTTCCTCGCCGCTTTCCGGCGATTTTTTGCTCCCCGACGACAGTCCGTACCAAATGACCTCGTTTGGCGCTTTTTCGGCAATGCTTGCCGCCATAGGGCAGTCTGCGTTAAGGCACAGCAGTGTTTTCGGGGTTTTAGTAAGTCCCTGCGCTATCGTATCCCGAGGCTTTGTAACCGTGCCGTAGCGGTCAAGCTGGTCTTTGAAAAGGTTCGTGACCAGCACCGCCATTGGCTTTACCTCACCGAAGACACGCTTCGCCGCCGCCTCGTCGCACTCTATCACCGCCCATTTGCGCTTGGGTCTCAAGAACAGGTCGGTATTGACGATAAACTCACAGGCGATACCGCCGATGAGATTTGCACCCGAGCGGTTTGAAAACACGGACAGTCCCGCGTTTTCGAGTGCCTTCTGCGCCATTCGGGCTGATGTGGTTTTTCCGTTTGTTCCCGTGACTATAAGCGTATTGACCTCACGGGCGGTCATCTCAAGCACCTCGGGGCATATAAAAAGCGCAAGCTTACCCGGAAGCGCCGTTCCTCCTTTGTTTAGAAGCCTTAAAATTCCGTGCGTGATCTTACAGACCACGCACGCAACAAATGCCAATAAACTTTTCAATTACTCAACTGTCACCGACTTTGCAAGATTTCTGGGTTTATCAATATCGCAGCCGCGCAGCAGCGCCACATAGTAGGCGAAAAGCTGCAAAGGCACAACCCCCAGAGAAGGCTGGAATATCGTGTGTGACTCGGGTACGGTAATTACATTTTCGACGGTCTTTCGCATTTCGGCAGCATGGCTCTCGGTAGTGAGCGCAAGAACATCCGCGCCTCTTGCCTGAACCTCAACGACATTGCTCATCGCCTTATCAAACAGCGGTGCGTAAGTGCCGAGGGCAATAACGAGAGTGCCGTTTTCGATAAGAGATATCGTGCCGTGCTTGAGCTCTCCCGATGCGTATGCCTCGGAATGGATGTAGGATATCTCCTTGAGCTTAAGCGAGCCCTCAAGTCCCATCGCGTAGTCGAGATTGCGGCCGATGAAGAAAACCGAGCTGTGGTTAAAATAGTTGGAAGCAAAGTGCTTAATATCATCGGTATGCTCGAGCATCTGCTCCATCTTTGCCGGCAGTCTTAAAAGCTCGTCGATTATCGCGGAGTATTCGCTCCGGCTGACAGTGCCGAGAATGTCGCCAAAGTACAGACCCAGCATATTCAGCAGCACGAGCTGAGTGCTGTAAGCCTTGGTTGTGGCTACCGCAATCTCCGGTCCTGCCCATGTGTAGAGCACATCGTCGGACTCGCGTGCAATAGAGCTGCCGACAACATTGACTATCGACAGAATGTGCGCACCGAGACTCTTTGCCTCGCGCAGAGCCGCCATGGTGTCAAGCGTCTCACCCGACTGGCTTATGACGATGACAAGAGTGCTTTCGTCAACAAGCGGATCACTGTAACGGAATTCCGACGCAAGGCAGACCTCAACGGGCTTACGCAGCATACGCTCAAGGTTGTACTTCCCGACTACACCCACATGATATGACGAGCCGCAGGCGATTATGAATATCTTGCTTATACCTTTGATATAATCAGCGTCAATTTTAAGATCCTCGAGAATGATGCGATTATCGCGAATGCGGTTGAACGCGGTTTTGCGGATAGCCTCAGGCTGTTCCATTATCTCCTTGAGCATAAAGTGGGCGTAGCCGCCCTTTTCCGCCGCGGACACATCCCAGTCGACGAAGCAACGCTCCTTCTCAATGGGCTGCTCCATGTAGTCGTACACCTGAACGCTGTCAGCGGTGATGACCGCAACCTCGCCGTCCTCCATGTAGGAGATATCGCGGGTATGCTTTATAATCGCCGTAACATCGGAGGCGATAAAATTGCAGCCCTCGCCGTAGCCTATAAGCAGCGGTGCGTCCTTGCGTGCCGCTATAAAACGGTCCGGGCAGTCTGCGCAGATGATGCCGAGCGCATATGCGCCCTCGATACGGTGGATTACCTTGAACACGGCGTCAAATATATCGCCGCACTCGGCATAATAGTAGGCAAGGAGCTGGGTGACGACCTCGGTGTCGGTCTCGGAGCAGAATTTATAGCCGCGTCCTTTGAGAAAATCACGCAGCTCGACATAGTTTTCGATTATGCCGTTGTGGACGACCGCGACCTTACCGTCGCCGCTCAAATGCGGATGGGCATTTATATCGTTCGGCTCACCGTGAGTTGCCCAACGGGTGTGACCGATGCCGAGAGTACCCTCGACGCTCTTGCCGCCCTGGATTATATCGCTCAAAACCTTGAGACGGCCCTTTGCCTTCTTGACCTGAAGCTCGTGCTTTGCCGAGACGACGGCGATACCTGCCGAGTCATAGCCGCGGTATTCGAGTCTTTCCAGACCGTCAAGCAATATGGGTGCTGCCTGCTCTTTTCCAACAAAGCCAACAATTCCGCACATAGTTTATATTTCCTTTCGGATGATTCCTATTAAAGATAGTTCATTATATCATCTTGATTTACCGATTGCAACAAACAGGATTTGAACAAAGTTGAAACAGTAAAATCAGCCGGTGCTTTTTGCACAGGCTGATTATCAAAATACGAATTGTACAAGCAGCATATACACCGCAGTGCCGCCGCCGACGGAAATGAGGAAGTTTTCCTTCCACGCGTAGGAAAGCACCACCACCGCAGTTGCGATAAGCTCCGGCAAGCCGTGGTTTCCGGTAAGTATCGGAGTGTTCTTAAAGCAGTAGACCACCAAAAGCCCCATTAAAGCCGCCGGCAGAACTCTGCCGAGGTATTTTATAAACTCCGGCATCTCCTTTTTGCCGGAAAAGGCAACAAACGGCAGCCAGCGCGATATCTGAACGCCGAGGGCTATCGCCGCGATGATAATAAGCGTTTGTGTTACGGTAAGCGTCACAGTCTGTCCCTCCCTATCCAGAAAATCAGCAAAATGACGAGCAGCGCAGGGATAAGAAACATACTCGTGCCGAATATCACACGGCACAGCAGCGTGACCGCGATGCCGATAACGCAGGCAGGACGGTTTTGCTTCTGCTTCCACTGCTGCAAAAACAAAACGACAAACATCGCCGTAAGCGCAAAGTCAAGCCCCGTCGTGTCAAAGGTTATCATTCCGCCTATGACGCTGCCGAGTCCGCTGAGCACCACCCAGTAAAGGAAGGTCAAAAGGTGTATGCCGAAGTAAAAATACTTATCCTCGACACCCTCCGGCTTATCTGCCGATACTGCGATAGAAAACGGCTCGTCGGCAAGCGTGTACACCAAAAACGGCTTCAGTGCTCCGGCATTTTTGTATTTGGAAATCAGCGGAATACCGTAGAATGCGTGGCGGAAGTTGACAAGATAGCTCATCAGCAGCATTTGCGCAGGGTCGAAGCCTGCGGACATCATGGGAATGGCTGCTATCTGCATACTTCCGCAGTAGCACACCGCCGAAAACAGCATAGTCCACCATGCGCTGTAGCCGAGGCTGCTCATAAGAACACCGTAGGTCAGCGCAACGAATATCCAGCCGAAAAAGACCGGCAATGTGAACGGAAAGGCAGCTTTAATGCCCTTTATCATATTTTTAATATTCATTCTTCTCTTCTCTTAGCCCAATAAAACAAAAGAAAATGCGATGCAGTCACAAAACCGCATCGCGCCGTTTCCTCTTTTGTCAAAATCAAACGATATTCAGGACGAGGGTCAGAATCGCGAAAGCGAGTGCGAACCACTTTGTCCACTTTGCAAGCTTTGCGTCAAGAGTCTTAGCCTTGCCCTTGGAAAGGAAGGTCTCTGCGCCGCCGGCAATAGCGCCGGAAAGACCTGCGCTCTTACCGCTCTGCATGAGAACGACGACGGTAACAGCCAGACCCGAGAGAAGCTGCAAAATTGTAAGGATAAGCTTAACAGTACCCATTTATATTCAATCCTTTCGATAATTACACTAAATAGCTTTAATACTATACCACAGCTTTCCGGGCTTTACAAGTAAAATTTTCATTATTTTTCTTGATTTTCGGCGCATATTTCACCAAACCTGCCAGCGCAGGACAAATTCGCACAGGTAGGCAAGGCCCGAGAGACAGCTCAAGGCGGTGATGCAGATGTCTGCCTTCCTGTTTTGTGTGACCGCCGCTAATGCGACAGGCACGGTGAACAACGCCGCAATATAGCGCGGTGCGCTCAAAAGCCAGGTCGCACCCATCGTCACGACGAAATACGCGAGGAAGTATGCGGTATACGAGCTGCGCAGCATTTTGACCGCAAACAGCATGAGTGCAAGCGATATTAGCTGCGCCAGAATATTCGGCAGCCACAGCCCGAAGAAGTTGGGCTTATTCTGCGAGAAGCTGTACACCGCATTCTCGGTTTGGTACGCTGCGGTGTTAAAAAACCAGCCGAGCTGCTGATTCCAGTGCTCGTTCTGATATTCCATGAACTTGAATGCGTCACCGGCGACAAGATAGTTTATTAAGCAGTAGGCGGCAAAGCCGAGGGGAATTATCAGCACACTTAGATAATCTTTGAGCTTTGCTCTGCGCTGCACAAGCTCGAATAAGACCGGCACGAGGAGTATTATCCCCGGCGAGCGCGTGAACGCAGCGTATGCGCCGAAGCAGCAGGCAGGCAGCATTTTGCCCCTGCGCACAAGGTACAGGCAGCTAAGCGTACACAGCAGAAACAGACTTTCGCTCATCGGCGCAACGAAGAAGAACACCGCCGGAGACAGGCTCAGGAATTTCACCGCCCTAAACGCGGTATCGTGGTCTGCGTCAAGCCGCACGAGCTTGTACAGCATAACATTCGCCCCGGCAAAGCACAGTGCCGAGACGATAAGTCCGGCAACAAGCGTGTCTCCCGTCATCGCGGAAAACAGCCTCACAATTACCGGATAACCCGGCAGAAATACGAGCTGCACCAGCCTGTCCATGCTGCCCTCGGAGAGATACCAGTCCCGGGCAATGTCAAGATAGTGTCCGCTGTCGGTGCAGGTCCAAAAATCGAGCGCGTCAAAAAATCCGTCGGTGCTCCCGAATATGCGGCGCAGGATGTAGACCGCCGCAATTATCAGCACATCCCACAGCACGACCGCCGTGAATATCTGTGCGCAGATGTGCGGATACCGAGTATCGTCAGCTTGCAAAAACGGCTCGCCGTCACGCCATGCGCTGACCCACACAGGTACAAATCGCAGGCATACCGCCGCAAAACCGACGGTGGCAACCACCGCCGCCGTCGTGCCGACAACGCTGTACTCCGCCTTGCTGCACCACAGCGCGAAAATCGCCGAGAGTACGGCAATGCCGCCTGCCGATATTAAAATTTCAGAAGTTTTTTGCTTCATTTCAAGTTCTGGCGTCCTCGTCGAGTGCTTCAATCAGAAAGCTCACGGGTCTGAAGCCGTCGTTGCAGGATATCATTGCCGATTTTTTGTTCTTCATCCAGCCGTCGTAAAAGTCCCCGCCGCCGTGAGCAAGTGTCATGACGAAGGGCGAAACGCTGTCCCACGCGCTGTCGCAAAAGCCCTGCGGCTTTTGCCAGCCCTCGGCAATAAACACCTGCCCGAGGCTCATTGAGCAGGCATGCTCGATCGGGTTTTCATACTTTTCCATGAGATCGGCATACCTCGCCATCCTCATGACCGTAATTTTAATTCTTTTCATCAAAGCTCCTCAAAATCAGCAGTTTTGTCGGCGAAGCAGTTGTACAACCGCTTCCACATGGCTTGTTCGCGGGAACATATCGAGGGCGGTGGCTTCCTTCAGCTCATAGCCGCAGTCGTTGAAGACTGTGATAACCCGAGCGAGGGTGGGCGCTTTGAGCCTGATCGTTTCGGTCTTGTTCTCCGAGTTGCGTCACTTATTTAAACTCGAAAAACTCGACAATGCTCTTTATGGCATAGTCCATATGTACGGGGTTCTGGAAGCGATGGTCAGCGCCATCGACGGGAATAAATCGGATCATATTTCTGTCGGCAAACTCCCGCACCGCGCCGGAAGGCACGACTTCATCCTGCATTCCCTGAAGTATGAGGATATCATCTGCATGATTGGTATAGCTGTATTTGAAAATGTCCGAATCCTTAAGCTCACCGAGAAAGTCGGTATTGACCATTATCTTTCTGTCAAAACCGACCGGGATATCCCTGCCCTTGAGGATCCGTTCATATTCTTCGGAGCTGATGATCGTTTTTGTGAGCACATCATACATGTTTACCGCAGGACACCTGAGCGCGATCTTTGTGAACGGATCACCGTTCTCGGCAATATACTTGAGCGTCAGGTACCCGCCGAAGCTCGTTGCGTACGCATAAATATTATCCGTAGTATATTTTTCCTTCACAAATCCAACTACAACGTCAAGGTAGCTCATGCAATCGGACAAATGCAGTTTCTTTTTCACGTCGTCACCGTGGCACGGCCAGTTAAATGTAATAACGGCTATGCCCTTATTTTTTGAAAGGACGCGCTGTGCAAATTTTTCCGCAGCCCTGTTGTCCTTATGTCCGCCGAAGCCATGTCCGAACACCACAACTTTTTGAATGCTGTGTGCATCTTCAAAATACATCTTGCATCTTACGTTACAGCCGTTTTCATTTATTTCAAAATAACGTTCCATATTTTTCTCCCTTGAGCCCTTTTTTATTACCGCATCGCCGGTCCCGCCGCGAAACCGCTCGTTCGAGGTAATCGTCCCCGGCGGCAGCCGCAGACGGCGGTGTGAGCTTTATTATTGTCTTTATCCTGAAGGGCTTCCGTGATCTTACTCATGTGCTATCCCCTCATACTTCATCTCCGCAAACGCCGCCTGCTTACGCCAGCTTATTTACATACACTCCGTTTTCCTGCACAAAGCCCATCTTTTTCATATACGAAATGTGTGCTTCGGACGAGTTTTCCGAAAATCTCAGCGTATGAATACTGTTGGTATCAATATTCGAGTATAAATATGCTCCTACGGAGCAGTCGCGGTATACCGGAGTCGAATAATCGATCAGTATGTCAAGAACGCCGTCATTTTCCCTGCCCAGCATCACGCCGGCGGGATTTCCGTCGCAGCAGACAATATATGCTTTATTCCCGTCTGCCCTCGTATGCTCAAATTCAGGGAAGTACGACTTGATATCATCTTCATAGCGGTTCAGAAAGTAACCGACAAGTGCGTCATCCGCTTCTCCGATCACCAGATCATATACCTGCTTTATCTTCAGCAGCTTCACCAGACCGTAAATATTAATAGTGATAAGGCAGATGTTCATTACCGCCAGAGGTATCGCGCCGCATATGACCGCATAGATCCCCGAGATCACACTGCCCACTGTATTGATGATCCTTAATTTTACGATCGAGGACATCAGCATAGATACTACTACCAATGCAGAGCCTATATAACCGAAAACTTCAATCATCATTTTACCGTCCATTTTGTCTCTCCTTTTGACCGTGTGATTCTACGGCTTGTCATGATATTTGCCATGCGCTCGCTATTGTTGTCAGTGAAAGAGCCTATCATTTTTTCGCGCAGGGCACTATCCGCAGGAGCTGAATGTTATTATGGATGGTCATTTTTCTCTGCGGAAATCATAAGTATCCTTTTCCACATCCTCCAGGGTAATGCCGTTAATGATCACAGAATTGTCATCAAGCCATACTATTTCTGCTTCCTTGCAATGATAATTCCAATAGATATTCTTTATGTGATCACCATATTCAAGCTGACATAATACTGCAAAGCCCATTGTTGCACCGCCGTTGTTCAGATATGCCGTAATGGTATACTCTCCGGACGGAGATACAGATCTCAGAATTTCGTCCCCCGGTTTTACAGCGTTTAAATCATAACTGAAATGCCAGATACCATAAGCGACTAATGCTGCGGCGATCGCAATTATGATAAGCAGTGTGCTCACAAACTTCAAAAAGCGTTTCATCGCGTCTCTCCAAAAAACATCCTATTCTTGTGTCATCAATACTACCGCTTCCACATGGCTTGTTCGCGGGAACATATCTAGGGCGGTGGCATTTTGGAGCTTGTAGCCGTGGGAGTTAAACATGGTGATGTCCCTTGCGAGGGTCGAGGGGTTGCAGGAGACATACACGACCTTATCGGGGCCCATTTTGCACACGGTGCGTATTGCTTCCTCGTCCATGCCCTTGCGCGGTGGATCTACGACCACGGTTTCGGGTCTAATGCCGTCTTCCAGGAACCTTTCTGCGGCAAGAGCTGCGTCAGCGCAGATAAATTCTGCGTTTTCTATCCCGTTGCGCCGGGCATTGCGCTTTGCGTTCTCTATTGCCTCGGGGATTATCTCCGCTCCGATGACATACCCCGCGTGCTTTGCCAAAAACAGGCTTATAGTGCCTGCACCGCAGTACAGATCGAGCACCGTTGATTGTTCGGTACAGTCTGCGTATTCAACCGCTTTGGCATAGAGCTTTTCTGCCTGCGGCGGGTTTATCTGATAAAATGCCTGCGGCGAAATCTCATACTCAATGCCGCCGAGACTGTCGCACACGGTATCCCTGCCCCACAGCGTGTAAAAATCTCCGGCAAGCACCGTGTTTCCTGCGGTCTTGTTGACATTTAAAACTATTCCCGTAAGCTCGGGGCAGGCAGTTCGCAAATGCTCGACCAATGCCGCGGTCTTATCGCCGAAGCCCTTTGCCGTGACTATGCAGCAAACTCTGTCGGCAGTGTTGACCGCGCATCTGACAAACACATTGCGCACGCTGCCTTTACGTGTCTTTTCGTCATAGGCATCAATGCTGTTTTTGCGCAAAAAATCCAGAACCGCAGCAGCGGCTTTGTCGGCGGTTTCGTTTTGGATTTGGCAGCTTTTAACCGCCACAAGCTCATGTGTGCGCGGTGCGAAAAAGCCGCTTTTAACCTCGCCGGTGACATTGCGCACGGTGTAGATACCCTTATTGCGGTAACGCTCCTGCTTATCGCTGCCGATTATCTCCTCTGCCTGCACCGTCTGGTGTCCGATGTGACGGAGTGCGTCGTTTAATCTGCCGAGCTTGAAGCGAAGCTCCTCGGCATAGCTCATATGCCGCAGAGTGCAGCCGCCGCAGCGGAGGCAGTAGTCGCAGTCTGGGCTTTGCCTTTCATCCGACAGCTTAACGGGCTCGACGGTCTTTCCCCACACGGCGGAGCTTGTGACCTTGACTATCCTCACCTGCCAGACTTCACCGACTATCGTGCGAGGGACGAAGACCGCTCTGCCGTTTATGCGGCAAACGCCGTTTCCCTCGGACGAATAGCCCGTTATCTCTGCTTCAAATATTTCGTTTTTTCTCAAATCATCCATAAAATTTAATATATCATGCCGCAATACTTTTTTCAATGCGAATATAATTTTGCATTTGTACAGATACTATACCTGCAACAAAATTGGAGGTAAAAACATGAAAAAGACCATTCTTCTTATTCTTGCGCTTGCCCTGCTGTGCACGGCGCTTTGCGCCTGTTCCGAAGGCGGCAATGTAAACGATAACGAAGGCGGCGTCGTGACCGACCGCG
>JAEDIN010000013.1 GCA_016292445.1 Oscillospiraceae bacterium
AAAAACCTCGGTGTCGAGGGTATTGTAAACGGCGAAACAGACGTCGCAGGTATAGTTGCAAATCTTGACGGTGCAAAAATTGCAAACTGCTGGAACGCCGTTAAGGTTACGGGTACATACACCGTCGGCGGTATAGCCGCAAATGTGAATAACGGCACCATCACAAATTGCTGCAACTTCGGCTATATCGAAGGCACCTCCGACATCGGTGCTGTAGCAGGCAGCATCAAAGGAAACAGCGTCGTCGAATACTCCTACTATGCTTACAACTCGGTTTGCTCGGGAGGAAAGGCCGTCGGAAGTCAGAGCAGTACAAGCACCCAGTCCGTTTACCGTTTTTCAACCAGCAGCACCGAGGTGCTTACCGAAAAGCCCATAAAGGTCGATAATAAGGAGACTGATAATCTGCTCACTCTTCTCAATGAATGGCTCGATCTTCAGGCAAAGGATTCAAACTATCGCACATGGGTGTTTGACACCTCAACAAGCGCGCAGCAGCGTGTTGGCGGCAAGTTCCCCAGCCTTGAATATCCCACTTATATTGCACCCGTTGAGAGTACCTACACCGAAACAGCTACCATGGCAGCCCTTTCGGATTCGAAGCAAAACGCTGTTGAAGGCGGCTTTTACAGCATTTCGAGTACCGATGAGCTGAAGCAATTCAGAGATTATGTAAACCAAGGCTTTAAGACCGACGGCGTTGTGTTTTTCCAGAACGCAGATATTACTGTGACAGACACCGCCGAAGGCTGGGAGCCTATCGGCAACGACAGCAACACCGCATTCCAAGGCATTTTTGACGGTCAGGGCTATGTGCTCAGCGGTATTGCCATAAATAGCTCAAAGGATTCGAGCGGCTTGTTTGGATTTGTCAATAACGCCGCTGCAATAATCAAGAATGTAGGACTTGTCGGAATAATTTCCGGCGGCGATAACTGCGGCGGCATCGTCGGCGAGCTTACGGCGGGTACTGTCTCAAACTGCTGGTTTGACGGCGAAATGAACGCTAAGGACCGCATAGGCGGCATCGTCGGCAAGGCTGATCAGGCGCAGATACTCAACTGCGTTGGTTTTGCAACAATTACAGGCAGCTCTAAAGTCGGAGGCATCGTCGGCGCATGTACAAGCTCTACGACTATAAAGTATTGCTACTACACAAAGGATTGCGCTCAGGGCTGCGGTGAATCAAGCGGAAGCCAGACCGCACTGGTCGCCTTCAGCAAGGACGGCTCGGATTTCACACTTGAAAGATCTGTCGTCGTCGGCAGTGCAGCCGGCGTAAAGCTTCTCAATGTGCTCAACCATTGGGTCACTTACCTCGCTATAGACTCCACCTACCGTTTCTGGAAGATAGACGACTCGGCGGCAGGCATTGCGAGAATTAAGGGCAACCACCCGACACATTTGTATCCGGGTGACAATTCCGGTGTCAAGCGTGTCGATGAGCCGCAAGTCGATGTCAACAACGAAACAAATCCCTACAATATCAAGTACGCCGAGACCTCCACCATGACCCAGCTTTATGAAAGCGGCACAGACGCCCTTGCCGGTGGTCACTACAGCATATCCAGCGGTGAAGAGCTTAAATTGCTTTCGCTTTTCGTCAGTGAAAATCACAGCACAAAGGATGCGACCTTCTATCTGACGCAGGATGTGGATATATCCGTCAAAAATCTCGGCAACGACTCCGAGGGCTGGCTGCCGATCGGCTCCGATTTCGACATTTCGGATACTCAGTCAATATCTTACGTCTTTAACGGCAGCTTTGACGGCTGCGGCTACACCGTCTACGGTCTTTACATCTACAATGAAAAAGGCGATAATGTCGGATTGTTCGGCAGAATCAGAGGAGCGACTATCAAAAACCTCGGCGTTGTAGGCGCTATGCTCGCCGAATTCAACTGCGGCGGCATCGTTGGCAAATCCGACAGCAGTACGATAAAGAATTGCTGGACCAGCGTAAGTATAGAGTCTGAATCCGAGACCGGCGGAATAGCAGGCAGAATTGACGACACTACTATCGAAAACTGCGTTTCCTACGGCCCATTGCTTTGTGTTGGCGGCGAAACATGCGTAGCCGGCGGCATCGTCGGCGATATACTGGGTAATTCGGTTGTAAAAAACAGCTACTATCTCAGGGATTCCACCTCCGCCGGATATAACAGTGCTTCCTCCGGTGCGGAGGTTGACATCATATCCTTTACCTACGGTTTTGAGAATGACGATTACTACTGTACTCTTGAACGCGCAGCGCAGATAGATGCTATAACGACAACGAGTCTTCTTGACGCTCTCAACGCATGGGTGCATCTGCAAAATAACGGTCAGTTCAGCGGATGGCGCAACTCCGTCACACTTATCGGCGAGGGAGACAACACCGGCCATTATCCGAGGCTTATGGCTCCGGACGAGTACCAAAGCAGCGGAGAAAACGAAAACTACAGCGGTGACTATACCGCTACCTCAACAGTCACTCAGCTTTTCTCAAGCGGTGCTGACGGAATTGAGGGATGCTTCTACAGTATAAACGGTCTTGACGACCTTGAGGCGCTCCAGAAATATGTCGCCGCAGGCCGCAAAACAAAAAACATTATTTTCTTCATGACCCGTGATGTTGACATGAGCTATAAATATCATGTCGACGGTGATTCGTGGCATCCCATAGGTGATGTGAACTATCCGTTCCAGGGTATTTTCGACGGTCAGGGCTATACGGTAAAATACATATTCATTGACACAAGTGCCGACGATCAAGGTCTGTTCGGTCACATAAACAAGGGTGCTACGATCAAGAATCTCGGCATCTGCGGCATTGTTCGAGCAGGTACGAATGCCGGCGGCATAGTCGGTGACTTTAACTTCAGTACCATCGCAAACTGCTGGTCGGCCTGCGAGGTTGCGGCAACCGACGGCAACGCCGGCGGCTTGGTCGGAGGTGCTAACAGCGGCACTATTGTCAACTGCACAAGCTACGGTGGAATTGTAAGCCCCGGCGCATACGGCGCAATAGCAGGCTATGCCTTCGGCACTACTATTAAATACTGTTATTATCTGTACGGCACCTGCCAGCAGGCTTACAGTCCGGCTTCTGCCGTTGATGCGACCGGAGTTCAGTACTTTAACGGTACAAGCTCAGCCTGCATTCTTCACGAGAAGGTCAATGTCGAGGGAACCGAGACCCGTAACGCACTGAGCGCACTCAAGCTTTATGTCGATGCCCATCCCGAGACCAACTACTGTTACTGGGTCATCGGCAACACCGAGGAGTATCTTAAAATGGGCGTCGCCCTGTTCCCCGTTTTGCTGTCGGCATCGAATACGATGGGCGAAAAGGACTATAACGAGGTTCAGGCATACTTTAACGGGACCGAGTACTACTCAGTAATAAAGGCCATTAATGCAGCAAACGACTCCGAGGGCGGCGGCGATGTTATCCTTGCAACAAATGTTGTTTTCTACCTGCACGATGATGCAACACTCGACAGCGATGTCCGGCTCGTTACCGACAAGTATTCGGCAATCATAAAGTCGAATATCAGGCTTCAGAGTATGCAGCAGCTTGACGGCTACTTTACCGTCAAGGACGGCGGTCAAGTATTCCTTTGGGACAATGAAAAGGGTGACTACTCTTTATTCCTCTACTCTCAAAAGAAGGCTGACCCGAGCTGCAACAGTACGATCTACGGCACAGCGGCGCTCACCTTCCGCTCTATGCCGGTTTCCGGCGGAACAGCCGAAGCGTATAATCTAAGCCTTGAAAACGGCGAGTTTATTGTAAACTCCACCCTTGACAGCGGCAATCCCCACGGCATTCCCGGCGGCAGCACCATTCATATTCAAAGTCATGCGACCTTTAATGTAGGCGCTAACGCAAGAATTCGCACAACGGGCGGTGCTATTATTAACAATGAAGGCGCAGTCAAGATAGGCAACGCAACGCTCGATCGCAACGGCGGTATTAAGATGGTCGGCGTTTTCGAGGATGACGGCGGTACAGTCACGCTTCCCTACATCTACAAGGAAGGTTACACTCTGCGAGGATGGTCCGACTCAAACGGCAAGCTGCATGTTGCAGGCTCAAGGGTAGCCGATGTTCAGCCTTCAACTGTATTCAAAGCCGAATGGAGCCTCGGTACATCCGATGATCCCTACCCCGGCGACGATTCATTCTCGGATGACAAGCCCGTATACAACATCCCCATCACCGTTATCCAGTCTAATGGCGGCAATATCTCCCCGGAAAGCATGATGGCGGCTAAGGGTGAAAACCTTTCTTTCCAGATAACCGCTGACACCGGCTATATAATTAAGACCGTGCTTGTTGACGGTCAGCCTGTCGAAATAGATGAGAACAATTGCTACCACTTTATCAGCATAAGCCGCGCGCACAACATAATTGCGCTGTATGCAAAGCAAATAAATGAGGCTTATTACAACTGGTACAACCCGTTTGAAGATGTTTCAGTCGATGATTGGTATTATGACAGCATTAAGTACTCGGCTTCCGCAGGTCTTTTTATCGGTACTTCGGATGTGACCTTCTCCCCGGCTGACGCAACAAGCCGAGAAATGATAGTTACGGTTCTTTGGCGACTGGCAGGCTGTCCTGTCGTTCCCGATAATGTCGGAACAAGCTTCATGGATGTAAGCAAAGACTGCTACGCTTACGACGCTATCCGTTGGGCATCGATGTTTAATATCATCGAGGGCTACGGCGACGGCACCTTCGGCTACGGTGACCCTATACTGCGAGAGCAGCTCGTAACCATACTTTTCCGCTTTGCGAGAAACTATGTAGGCCTTGATGTTTCAATGTATGACTCAACGAATATCCTTATCTATTCCGATGTTCTCCAGATATCACAGGGTATGGCTCAACCCTTCCAGTGGGCAGTAGGCGCAAAGGTGATCTATGGCACATCTCATACTACACTTGAGCCGAGAGGCATGGCTACCCGTGCTCAGGTTGCAACGGTGTTCCAGCGTTTCTGCACATACTTCATGGATACCGTACCCGTTTTTAAAACTTAATTTAAAGTAAAATATCCGCCGTGGTTCCCACCACGGCGGATTAATTATTCCGGTCTAAGCTGCTTTTTCGATTATTCCGTTTACAAATTTGTTTACCTTATAAATATCATTCTGATCATACCAGTCCGTGACCTTACTGTCTGCGCCGCTGAAAACCGCACCCTGTGAACCGATATCGTGATTTCTGCTCTCTGCTATTATGCCCCAGAGCGTTTCACCGCTTGCATTCTTGCCCTGCGTTATATTCAAAACATAGCCTATCTGATTAACCACATCTTTTTCGCTGTAATACTGAGTAAGTTTCGTGTAGAAGTCGGACAGCGCGCAGGTAAAGTTTACAAGCTCATCGCCGCTGAGTTCGTTAAGCTGGAGCTTGCTGCGGTATTTCTCGGGAACAACTCCGGCTGCCTCTCCGATACGCTCAAGCTGTTCGGGTAAGCCGGTATAGACCAAGAGCTGGTTTATAGTTTGAATATTGTTCTTAACAAGCTTTTCAACGGTAAAATCAGAGTTGAGCTTGCAGACCTTCTCAACAAGAAGTATCTTGCCGGTCGTAACATGGTTAGACTCTGCCAGCTCACGGTAATCCTTATCACCGGTCATTGTCTGACTCAGGATAGAAATATCATAATCAACGCCCTTATCAATCTTGACAATGGTATTGACTACCGTCTTGCGCACGGAGTCTGCCCTATCCTGTTCCCCGTCGAGTACCGTCACAAGCACAGAGTTTTTGAGCTCGGTGATATAGCCGTTTTTCTGCAATGCTTTGACGGTAACCTTTACGGCTTCATCATACTTCTTCCCTACTACATTAATGTCCGCCGTTATCTTTTCGGCATCGCTGTTCTCGGCCTCGGCCTCGACGACGACATTGCGGTCGTTAATCTCAAGTCTGATGCTTGGATTGACATCGAGCATCACGACAGTGTTTGAGGCCATGGGCAGGAACTTGATGTACTCGCCGATGTCTGCAACGCCCGTTTCGGACTTGCCCAAGCCGAAGAACATGGCTGCCGAGCCGACAACTATAACCGCAAGTGATGCCGCTAGTGTTCTCCATCCGTTCTTGTTGGGGCTTTTGGAAGCAGCCGGTGCATCACTGTTATACAGCTCTTCAATATAGCGGTCGTTCACCGAGCCGATGTATTTAAGCAAATCTTCTTTTCTCAAAGAGGAATTCCTTCTTTCATTAAGTGCTTTTTAAGCTTTGCTCTCAGTCTGAAGAGCATCGTTGTTGTTTTTGATACGGATATGTCGTATTTCTCGGCAATATCCGAAATGGGGTCGAGCATCCAATAGCGGCGCATAAACACTCCCCGCTCAACGCTGTTGAGCTCCTCAAGGAACTTGTTCAAAGCCGCTATTATCTCTGCCGAATCTGCCCTGCGCTCGAGCTCATCATAGCCCGATATGCACTCTGCGAGCTCATCGAGAACAAGCGGAATTTCACCGTTGCCTCGTTTTTCGCTCTTTTTCTGCCGCAGCCTATCAAGTGCAAGGTTTCGTGTAATTTTCCCGATAAACGAGGATAGTGAATTAGGTTCATTCGGCGGAATGCTCCCCCAAACACGCATAAGCGCGTCGTTGACGCACTCCTCGCTGTCCTCATCGTTGCCAAGAATGTTGAAAGCTATGCGGTGGCAGTATCGACCATATTTATTATCAGTTTGTAATATGGCTTCTTCCGATCGCTCCAGAAAAAGCTCAACTATGCTTCGGTCGTCCAAGCTTTTCTCCTATCTCTATAAATTAAGACGGAATTTGTTAAATAGTATCACATTTTTTTGCCAAAATTCAAGGATAATTTTTCAGCCGATATTCGGTCAGTAAAAATGTTCATAATTTCTTTTTACAATCGGCTGTTTTTGTAGTTGTGAAAAAATACTCCTTATGCTATATTTATGCACGGAATAGCATGTTTATCTCGGCCTGCGCCGAAGAAAGAGGGAGCTTTATGAAAACAAGAGTCATCTCAGCCTGCGTGCTTATAATTCTTGTCGTGGCGTGCTTTGCGCTATCCCCCATTACCCGTATTTTGTTCCTGCTTGCAGCCTTGATAATGGGCATTTGGGAAATGTGCCACGCCATCAGTTTTATGGATATTAAATGTGCAAGCTGGGTATTGTATGTTTATGCGGTTCTTGCCTGTGCCGGAATATACCTTATGGAAGGCAATTCCGCTGCCGTACTGCTGTTCTTCCTTGCCGTGTTTGCGGTTTTCATGGCCGGTATAATCAAGCCCGAGATCAGCGGCAGCGGCACTCTTGCCGGTCTCGCAGTGCTCGTGTATCCGACTGTTCCCTTCCTTATTATTATGGAGCTCTCGCTGCGTGATGATTGGATAGCCATTTTCGCTGTTGCCTGCATTTCAACCTGGGTTTGCGACTCCTTCGCTCTCTTCGGCGGCAAATGGTTCGGTAAAAACAAGCTTGCTCCCAAGGTCAGCCCCAACAAGACTATTGAGGGCAGCGTTACCGGTGCAATCGCCGCAACGCTTGCCGGCATCGGTCTGTACTTTGCTTTGAAGGGCAGCTTTGACATCTCTCTCCTTCGCTGCATGCTGACCGCACTCGTCTGCTCGAGCTTCGGTCAGGTCGGCGATCTTGCCGCATCGCTTATAAAGCGCATGACCGGGCTCAAGGATTACAGCAACCTCATTCCCGGTCACGGCGGTGTGATGGACAGAGTTGACAGTCTGCTGTTTTCTATTCCTGCCGCATTCTTCTGCCTTGGCTACGGTATACTATAATAAAAACGGAGAAATCTATAAATGAGTTCGCAAAACCGAAAACCGTTTACGCAGCTTAAGCGTATGATGCTGATTATTAATCCCGTTTCCGGCAGACGCACATCACTGCGTTTTTTGCCCGATATTATAAGGATCTTTACGGAAAACGACTATGTCGTGAGTGTATTTCCCACAGGAAAGAGTGGAGATGCAACGGAATTTGCAAGACTGTATTCAGCCGAATACGACATTGTTGTCTCCATAGGCGGTGACGGTACACTGAACGAAACTATTACAGGAATTATACTCGGCGGCAGCCGCACCCCGATCGGCTATATTCCCTCGGGCAGCACCAATGACTTTGCCTCCTGCCATGGCATATCCTCCGATATGCTTACCGCCGCAATGAATATTGTCAACGGCAGCCCCAAGCAAATTGACATCGGAAAATTCGGAGATAACTTTTTTTCCTATGTATCTGCATTCGGCGCTTTCTCTTGGCTGTCATACACCACATCTCAGAACCTCAAAAATGTCCTCGGTCATTCAGCATATATTATAGACGCTGTGAAGGATCTGCCTAAGCTTAAATCCTACCGTCTTAAGTTTTTCGACGGTGATTTCATTTATGAAGGCGACTATATCTTCGGTGCTGTGTGCAACTCCACCTCCGTTGCAGGCACTTTTACCCTTCCGACAGACATGGTAGATACCTCGGACGGTAAGTTTGAAGTGCTTCTTGTTCACAAGCCGCAGTCGCTCATTGATTGGCAGAGCATACTGACCGGCATTTTTACGCAGGACTATTCTTCGTATTTTCTTGACCTTTTCCAAACCGAGTCGCTGCGCATTGAAGCTCCCGCAAACCTTGATTGGTCGCTGGACGGCGAGCGTGGGCACGGAAAAAGCTCACTTGATTTTAAGATATTGACCAAACGAATAACACTTATAAGCTGATATAGATAAACGGCCGCTTTCCATCGGAAAGCGGTAGTTTTTACCGTTTTATGAAAAGTATTTTTTTGAACATTAAATCTTTCACTGACGGCGTGAGCAAAAACAATATAAGTGCCCATGCTGCCGCATGTGCTTTCTATATGTTTTTGTCGCTCGTGCCGTTCGTTGCGCTGATAACAACCATTTTACCGCTTACGGGTCTTCAGCAAGATAAATTGTTTGAGATAATAAGCCGCTATATACCCTCTGCAATGCAAGCACTTATAAACTCAACGCTCACCGACATCTATTCCGCATCAGATGCCGTGCTGCCGATATCGGTCATCACAACGATTTGGCTTTCAAGTCGCGCGTTTTCTTCGCTTATCAGGGGTGTTGAGGATATTGCGGATAGTCCGAGGTACAGCTCATATTTGAAGCGCAGTCTGCTTGCCTGTCTTTATACAATTGGGCTTATAAGCGTTATGGTAATACTGCTTTTTCTTCTCGTTTTCGGGCACAGACTCAGCACACTGCCGCTTTTGTCACCGTTTGTGAGGCTTATTATCGAGCTCAGGTTCTTGGTTGCAGCTATTATACTCTCCCTTGTTTTTATTGCGGTTTATCATTGGGTCCCCGGTATGCGTCTTAAACTTACGGAGCTGCTGCCCGGTGCGGCTACTGCTTCCGGTGCGTGGCTTTTATTCACATGGATGTTTTCGCTGTATATCGTTTACAGCGGCGGCTATTCCACCTATGGCAACCTTGCCGCTATCATAATAACGCTGCTGTGGATGTACTGGTGTATGTACATTATTCTCATCGGTGCGTATTTAAATGTGTTTATATACCGAAAAAGGCGTGACGAGCTATAGTATACTGCATAGCTCGTTTCGTCATTATGCCTAATTTCCGTCATTTATTCTTTAGTTGACAAATTATTCTATTATGGTAGAATAAATCTAAATATAGGGTCGAGTTCATTCGGCATTGCAATATCTTGTGATTTTTTTGTCGATTTAGTGAGCTTGCCCGATATAAGTCCGTATACAGTTAAATCTATTGATACACGAAAGGGACGATTAATTATGAGAGAAAGAGCCGGCAAGCGCATTTTAGCTACTGTGCTTGCAATCATGATGCTTGTGACCCTTGTTCCCATCTCCGCGATGGCTGACAACACAGGCTCAACCGAAAAGCCCTGGAAGGGCATCGCCGAAGGCGAGGTTTTGGTAAAGGACACCATCACCAAAATCGCCAACGGTGTAGTCGAGCATGAGGTCATTTCCAATACCCCTGCCGGAAATGATCAGAAGATCGACTTCATGTGCCGCGCCCAGCTCAGCGACAGCATCAAGATCGTAGCTTGCTACGGCGAGGATGACGCTTCAAGCTGGCGTATGGTATCCACCACCAAGCAGGCTGCCGCCTACGAGAAAAATCACCCCGGTGAGACCGTAGTCGCAGCCATCAACGCCGACTTCTTCAACATGGCAACCGGCGAGCCTATCGGTGCTCTTGTGATGGAGGGCAAGGTCTATCACGAGGCAAACAGCCGTTGGTACTTTGCCATTTTGAAAGACGGCACTCCCGTAATCAGAAACTCACCCGACCTCAGCGACTGCGAGACCGCAGTCGGCGGTTGGCTTCCTCTGGTCAAGGACGGCGAGCTTTGCACCGAGAATTTCGCAGGCGGTACCAACGATTACAGCCGCAGCACCATAGGTATCATGGAAGACGGCAGCATCGTTACCTCCGTCACCCACGGTATGCTCACCCCGGTTTCCTGCGGTCGTACATACAAGGAAATCGCCGAGATGTATCTTGCCGAGGGCGCAAAGGATGTTCTCGTACTTGACGGCGGCGGCTCTGCAACTTATGCGGCCCGTATCGAGGGCAGCGATAAGCTCGAAGTCCGCAATTCTCCCTCCGACGGTGCAGAGCGTGAGGTTTGCTCATCACTGCTTATAGTTTCCACCGCAAAGCAGACCGGTGTATTTGACCATGCTGCTTTGACTCCAAACAACGAACTGTACACCCCCGGCTACGAGGTTCAGTTTAGTGCCAGCGGCATTGACACCGCCGGCTTCCCCATGGATGTTCCCGCTGATGCCACATGGGCTCTTGCCGAGGACAGCAAGGACATGGGCACCATTGATGCCAAGACAGGTCTGTTCATAGCAGGCGACAAAACCGGCGTTGTCAATGTTCAGCTGCTCCAGGGCAGCAAGGTCATCGGCGAAACCTCTATCGAGATAGCCGTTCCCGACAACATCTACTTTAACTCCGAGGAGCTTAGCTTCGGCTTTGACGCAGAAAGCAACCTTTCCCTCGTTGTCCGCAACAAGGACCGTGACCTGAATATCAAGGACGGCGACATCGTCTGGACCATGAGCACCGAAGGTCTCGGTACTTTTAAGGGCAACACCTTCGTTGCAAACAGCAAAAACAGCCTTAACGGCGATGTCACCGCCACCTCCAAGTATGATGAGAGTATTACCGCATCCATCCATGTCATTGTCGGTATGCTCCCCACTCTGGTATGGGACTTTGAGGATCGCATTGATCCCGATACCGGCGATGTTATCGCTGCGCAGGATTATTACTGCGGCGAAAACGGCATTCTTAAAACCTCCAACTACGGCAGAGGCGGTAATGAGTCTGTCGAGATAGTTTCCATTGACGACGACGAACCCGTCCGCTTCGGCACTCATGCCTTGAAGCTCAACTTTGACTTTACTGACTGCGGCGCTGTCACCGAAGGTGCCTGTGTCGGTACATCCGACGAAATGCATATCCCCGGCGCACCCACAGGTCTCGGCGTTTGGGTCTATGCTCCCGAAGGCGTAGGCGTTAATTACGGCAGCGTAAAAAATGAAAACGGAGAGCTTATCTCCGGTCTTTGGCTGCGCTGCTACTGCACCGACGGCACCGGGACAAAGTGTGAGGTCAACTTCACGCTCGAGCCCAAGGACGATAAAGTTCAGAAGGGCTATAATAAAGATACCGGCGAATGGACCGTTCAGCCCGGCATCTACTGGGAAGGCTGGCAGTATCTCGAGGCAGACCTCACCAAGTGGACAGGTCCCTTCTCCTTCCAGCCCGGCATGACCTTCCGTCTCATGTTCGTTGACGGAATAAAAATGACTGGCACTCAGCGCGCCGGCGAGCTTTACTTTGATAACTTCCAGTTCGTTTACGGCACCAATGTTGACGATGTCGACGCTCCCGTTGTCGACTCCGTCCGCGTGAACGATACCGATATCGAAAACGGCACCGTGCTCACCACCGACACTCTGCGTGTCGACGCATATATGCACGATGTTCAGAACAAGTACACCACCGGCATCGACGCCGAAACCATTCGTATTTTCGTTGACGGCATCAATGTTGCCGATAACGACAATTACCAGTTTGTCACCGAGCCCGACGGCTCTATCGCACATCTGTACGACCTCAAGCTTGCCGACGGTGACCACACCATTGCAGTTTCCGTGCGTGACGGCTTCGGCAACGAAACCACCGAGACACGCTCGTTTGTCGTCAAGACCGGCGCTGCCGTCAAGCATTCAAGCGTTTCCGTTGCTGCTGCCGAAAAAGCCGCAGTTATCGGCAAGACCGTCAATCTTAACATCACCGCCACCGGCAGCGATGTTAAGGAGAACACCACGCTTCTCGGCTTCGGCGCAAACTTCAAAGATTACACCGTTAAGTTCTCCGACAACTACGACGGCACCTATTCTTACAGCAAGCTCAGCAAGACCCTGACCGTTAACGCACAGCGCAAGGCTGATGCATCAGCTGACGACGGCAATGTCATTGCAACCGTTTCCGTAAACATTCCGACAAGCCTGTCTGAAAGCGACAGCTTTGAGTACACCGTCAAGGGTGGCTGCTACACCACCGCCGACGGCTATTATGCAAGCTACAGCGCACCCGAGGCAAAGCTGCCCGTAACTGCGGCTTACCAGATCTCGACCGAGATAATCCTTGTCGGCGCACCCGGCACGCTCACCGTGACCAACGACAAGGGTGCTGCGGCTGCAAAGGTCGATATCTACAACACTGCAAACAACGAAAAGATCGGCACCACCGACGACAAGGGTCTTTTGACCACCGATTATTTCAGCAAGGCGGCAGGCACGACCACCGTATATGCAAAGGATGCAGACGGTCTGCTCTCCTTCCAGTGCAAGGTCAGCTCCTATGACGCTGCCGGTGAAGACACCGACATGCCCTACGGTCTGATGTTCAATGCCTTGAAAGACGCCGCCCACGGCAAGAGCCTGACCTGGATGTCCAATGCCGTAAAAGCTCCCGAGCAGAGCATTCGTTACCGTGTAAGCGGCACAGAGGATTGGACCACCGTCAAGGCGGACGCTACCCTGCGCACTTTCGTCAAGGGCGGAAACAGCGCCGTATATGTAAACAGCGTCAAGCTTAGCGGTCTGACACCCGGCACTATCTACGAGTATCAGATAGGCGGCGGCGAGGCTTGGACTGAAATCGCAACCTTTAAGACGGTTAACACCGGCAGCGAAAAGACCCGCTTCTTTGCTCTCGGCGACATTCAGGCCGAAGATACCACCAATATCGAAAGAATGGTTAACAAGCTCAGCGAAGGCAATTATGACTTCGGCATTCAGACCGGCGACGCAGTTGACGATGCAACGGCATACAGCCACTGGAACGATATCGTAAACCTGTTCGGCGTTGAAAGATTCGGCAGCACGGATATGATCCATGTTCTCGGCAACCACGAGTATGCCGGCGACAAGAACGCCGATGCAGCAACGAATTTCTTCAATCTCCCCACCCAGGCTAAGCCCGGCAGCTACTACTCGCTGACCTACGGCAATGTTTATCTCGCCGTTGTCAACTACACCGGCACTTCAAATCAGCTCAGCGAAGCCATGGATTGGTTGCTCAAGGATGCAGCTTCAAGCAATGCCACATGGAAAGTACTTCTCATGCACCAGCCCGCGTACTACACTAATTCCTTCGGCGGAAATGCTGAGATCTACAACACAGTTCCCCCTGTTTGCGAGGCAGCAGGCATTGATGTCGTAATCTCAGGACACGACCACTCCGCTGCAAGAACAAATCCCATGCGTGCCGGCGAGGTTGACAACGAAAACGGCATCCTGTATTACATCTGCGGCTCATCAGGTGAAAAGTCCTACGAAATCACCTCGCAGGATAAGTTTGATTACAATAAAGTGTTCAAGTTTGCAACTCTTGACTTCACCGCAACTTATGTCTCCGTTACGGCTGACAAGGACGAGATGACCATTGAGTATTACGATATCGACAAGGGTCTCCTCGACAGTATCACAATTGATAGCCCCTGCCACAAAAACGGTCACACTGTTACCTATGACCCGGCTGAAAAGACTGTCAGCTGCTCCGTTTGCGGTGAGAAAATAGAGAATTACAGCGGCAAGGTAAGCGATAAGGATGCCTATGAGTATTATCTGCTCGGCGGCGTTGTCAAGACCGGTTGGTTCCTCCAAGGCAACGATGTGTTCTATGCGAACTCCAAGGGCGTTCTCCAGCCCATTGAGCTTGACAGCCATACCAAGACCAACTGCACCGTAAGAGGTAAGTTCATCTACTCCTGCAAGACAGTTGACGATGGCGACAGCACTACCTACACCGTCCGTGACGACATGCCTCCCGGCCATGTATACGACAACGAGGACCCCAAGGCTCCCAACCGTGTCTGCACCGTGTGCGGCTGGCATGAGGTAAGCCTTAAGGACTGCAAGGTCGAGCTTTCCTACACGAACTATACCTACACAGGTAAGGCTATGAAGCCCTATGTCTATGTCACTGCTCCCGATGGCACCAAGCTCACCGATTACTACGATTATACCGTTATTTACGGTGAAAACACTGAGATCGGCTACGGCACCGTTACCGTCAAGCCCTTCAACTACTACCTTGTAAACCTCAACCAGAAGCGTGGCTCTCTGTGCGACGACGGCACCGTCCTCGAGTACAAGATCACCATCCACGCACCCACCGTCAAGAATGTCAAGGCCAAGATGGCTGTTGACGGCATCGATGTAAGCTGGGCCGCAGTTCCCGAGGCAGACGGCTACAACATCTATTCCTGGAACAGCGCAAAGAAGGCTTATTACCTTCTGACCACCGTTGAGGGTGCAGACACCACCAATGCGACCATTTATGGTGTAAAAGCCGGTAGCACCTACTCCCTTAAGGTCAGCGCATACAATATCATTGACAAAAAGCAGATAGTCGGCTACGGCGGTACCGCAAAGATCACCGTTCCTAAGAACTTCTCTCAGAAGCTTGAAGCTCCCATTGCGACCGCAACGAACAACGCCGCCACCGGCTATGTAAAGCTCAGCTGGAGCGCCGTTGCAAACGCCGACCAGTACAAGGTCTACCGTGCGGGCACCTCCAATGGCACCTACAAGCTCATGTACACGACCAAAAATCTCAGCTACACCAACACCTCGGCCAACGCAGGCTACACCTACTACTACAAGGTCGTAGCAGTGGATTCCAAGGGTGCTTACGCAAGCTCCGATTACAGCAAGGTCGTCTCCCGCACCTGTGACTGCGCTCGCCCCGTTGCGAAGATAGCAGTCAATGCGGATACCGGCAAGATCACCGTCAGCTGGAACAATGTCAAGAACGCTGCAAGATACGAGCTTCTCCGCTCTACCGACGGCAAGAACTTCAGGCACTACGATTACACCAACAAGACCAGCTACACTAACATGGCTGTCACTCCGGGCACTACCTACTACTACAGAGTAGTCGCCATCAACGCAAGATCCGTATATGCTGACTCGGCTGTAAGCGCCACTCGCTACATCACCTGTGACTGCGCAAAGCCCGCTGCAAAGATCGCCGTTGAGCCCATATCCGGCAAGCCCGTCGTTAGCTGGGCAGCGATCGACGGTGCGGCAAAGTACGAGATCTATGTCTCCGCCAACAACAAGGAATTCAAGCTTCTCGGCACCACCGAGGCTCTCACCTACACCGATACCTCCGCAAAGGCCGGTGTGACCACCTACTACAAGGTCAAGGCGCTGTGCGCAACCAGCAAGTACGGTGATTCGGCTCTGTCGAACGCACGCTATATCACCTGCGACTGCGCTGCTCCCGTAGTTGAGATTTCCATTAACGAGACCTATGGAAAACCGATGATATCCTGGGTCCCCGTTGACGGCGCTTCAAAATATGTAATCTATCGCTCAACCGACGGTAAAAACTTCACACAGTACGATAGCATTGCCAAGACGGCTTACACAAACATCAGCACTAATTCCGGCTCCACATATTACTATCAGGTCAAAGCCATCTGCGCGACCAGCAGCTACGGTAATTCTGCCGTCAGCGCTGTGGCAAGCATCAAGGTCCCCTAAGTGCTTGTCAGCAGGACAAAACAAAATAAAAAATCATGCAGCAGATCTGCTGCATGATTTTTTATTTTGTAATTCTTGCAATATCAATAATTTCTAAACTTTGTTTTTGGGCATATTGACATAAAAAAATACATGTGCTATCATACACAAGTTTAAAGCTATATATAGAACGGTGATAGAAAATGAACAAGAATAATTCACTTGCCATGTTTGAAACCGAACCCATAGGCAAGCTGATGGCAAAATTTGCACTGCCTGCGATTGCCTCAATGGTTGTAAACTCAATATATAACATAGTTGACCAGATATTTATCGGTCAGGGTGTCGGTATGTTCGGCAACGCGGCAACAAACCTAACATTCCCCTTTGTAACCTTCTCCATGGCAATAGGCACAATGATCGCAGACGGCTGCGTCGCATATTTTAGCCTCAAGCTCGGAGAAAAAAATTATCGTGAGGCCGAAAAGGCTATGGGCAACGGCATTTCTATTGCCTTGCTTGCCGGGCTTGTTTTGACCTTGCTTATGGAGGTTTTTATTGACGGAGTTCTTCTGCTGTGCGGCGGCAGGACAGTCGACCCCCTTACCTACACCTACGCAAAACAATATGCGTCGATTGCGCTTATCGGTATCCCGTTTGTCTGCATAAGCATGACTATAAACAGCATTATCCGTGCCCAAGGCAACCCGAGATACGCTATGTTCTCCAATCTTGCAGGCTGCTTTCTGAACATAATTCTTGACGCATGGTTCGTACTCGGTCTTGATATGGGTGTTGCCGGTGCTGCATGGGCTACAATTATCGGTCAAGTGCTAAACTTTGTACTCGCAATCGCATACATTCCCCGCCTCAACGGCGTAAAATTCACCCTTGAGTGTGCTAAGCTCAGCCGCAAAACCGTTATATCCTTTATTCCTCTGGGCATATCAAGCTTTTTTACGCAGCTTGCCTCGACCGTTGTCGTTATCTGCATGAACAATCTGCTTGTTTCCTACGGTGATCAGAGTATTTACGGTGCGGATATCCCTCTTGCCGCTCTCGGCATAGTTATGAAGGTCAACTCTATCGTTGTCAGCGTTATGGTCGGTCTCGGCATAGGCAGCCAGCCAATCTTGGGATACAACTATGGGGCAAAAAACTACAGGCGAGTCAAGGCTGCATATCTGCACACGATAACCGTAGGACTTATAGTCGGTATCATCGGCTGGGGCTGCTTCCAGCTTTTTACCCAGTCCATTATCGACCTTTTCGGCCAGGAAAGCGAGCTGTACAATCAGTTTGCTCTTAAGTGCTTCCATGTCTTCCTCAGTGTCATTTTCCTGACCGGCTTCCTAATTCCCTCGGGTATCTTCTTCCAGTCCATCGGTAAGCCGATAAAAGCTATGGCCGCTACCATGACAAGACAGCTTATCTATTTCCTGCCTATCGCTTTCATTATGGCTCACTTTTTCGGAGTCGAGGGTCTGCTCTATGCCGGCCCCATAGGCGATACACTTGCCGCAATAACCGTTGCAATACTAATCCTTAAAGAAATGACATTGCTCAATAAACAGATAAAGCTTCAGGAAGCATAAGCAAAACCGGTCTTTCAATGAAGGGCCGGTTTTCACTATACAGTTTTTGCAATGTGTCACAATTTGCAAAAAAAGTCTTTAAGTTTTTGTATTTTTCTGCTTTAATATATTTGTGTGTAAAATAATTAACAAGTTTTTATTAGTGTAGTATTTTCTACACTTTTATGACTTGTTATAGGCTATAATTAATTCAAAGAATAAATGCGGAAAAGGAGAAATAATATGGAACTTTATAACCCCCTTATTAAGTCCACACAGGAGATCCTTTCAAAGGGTACTCCTAAAGTATGGGATTACAATCCCCGCAAGGCATGGAATGACCTCGGCTCGGCTGAACTCGTTCTTCAGAGCGAAGCTGCCTATGAGCTTGGTGCTCTCGGTCTCGGCTCTTCCAATTACATCTGTACCACCACAAGCTCAGAGCTTGTTAACAAGGACCAGATATTGCTCTACGGTCCGGACCTCAAGGACATCAAGAAGGATACGCCCTTTGCCAGAATCGTGCTTCTGCGAGTCGGCGCACTCGAGGGTGAGGATGAGGAAGTCTACCGCGCACTCAAGGATATCGAATTCTGCAAGTATCATGTTTATCCCGAGGGCTACATGGTCAGAATGTCCCCCGAAAGCCACCGTGAGCAGGTTCGTGTCAGTAAGAAGGCTCTCAAGAGAGGCATAAGCTTTGAGGCTGTCGGTAATCGTTACATTGAAGCCTACAAGAAGGATGTCAATGTTCTGAATGTCACCGTCATCTTCGTCACCGACTCGAGCCTCGATTATAAGGCAATGCTCGAAAACTCCAAGAAGGCCGACGCGATCACCAATACCCTCACCCATATCATGGAGGGTCTGCCCACCGACTGCAGCGTCTGCCAGCTCAAGGACATCTGTGATGAGGTCGAGGGTATGAAGGAACTGCACTTCGGCGTCGGCGACAAGGGAACTAACGACCATCATTGATTAAGTTAAAAGCCGGTTCTCAACAGAGGGCCGGCTTTTTGTACTTGACAAATTAAGGTATCCCAAATATCTGATTAAAGAGGCTTCCCTGCCCCAGAGCGCCGCTTTTGCGGAAGAGCCGTGATGTGCTTTTTGCGCTGTGGGGAAGCTTCTTTTTTGCTTGACATTTTCCCAAAAGCTGCGTATATTATTAGCGAAGTCAGCTTTCCTTCCGACTGTTGGGTAATTGGAACCCTTCACTATCGGAAGATGTGCCTGACTTCTTTTTTGTTAGCATTATTGTTAGCATTTTCTTTTGCTATTAATGCTATTCGGCGGTCACTTTGGACTTTATCGCTAACCGAAATTTCTGCTCGTTTTGCCGACAAAAAGCTTGAAAGCAGTGAATAGTGAAGAGTGAAAAAGTAAAAACGACAAGCCTCATCGAGGCTTGTCGTTTCTGGTGCCGGTGGTGGGACTCGAACCCACACGATGTTGCCACCAACGGATTTTGAGTCCGTCACGTCTACCAATTCCATCACACCGGCATGCTCATACAGTATAACCTAATTCGGATGATTTTTCAAGCATTAGTTTTATGTAACAATTTGTTGCTGATTTATAGAAAATTTAAGATTTATACTACCCAATTTGATGATTATATGTTACAATATTAAAATGTAAAATTATAAAGAAAGAGGCATAACCATGAAAAAGATACTCGTCCTTGAGGATGAACCGAATATCCGCAGTTTTGTGGTCATTAACCTCCGACGCAACGGATATCAGCCTATCGAAGCAGAAAACGGTATGCAGGCACTTTCCAAACTTGAAGAAAATCCGGATATAAGCCTTGCTCTGCTTGATGTCATGCTCCCCGATATAGACGGCTTTGAAGTTTGCCGCCGCATTCGTGCATCCGGCTCAAAGATAGGTATAATCATGCTGACGGCAAAAAGTCAGGAGATAGATAAGGTTACAGGTCTTATGACCGGTGCCGATGACTATGTCACGAAGCCCTTCTCCCCTGCCGAGCTTACCGCTCGTGTTGATGCTTTGGTCCGCCGTCTCGGAGACGATTCCAACGACAAGCCCAGCTTTGAAATTACCAGTGGTCCGTTTATTCTCAACACCAGAAACCGCACTCTTGAAAAGGACTGCAAGCGTCTTAAGCTCACTCAGATAGAGTATCAGCTTATGAAGCTGTTTATGGAAAATCCGGGCAAGGCTATGTCAAGAGATGACATCTTGAAGGCCGTTTGGGGCGATAATTTTTCCGGCGAGCTCAAGACTGTTGATGTAAATATCCGCCGCCTTCGTATTAAAATCGAGGCAGACCCCACCGAGCCCGAATTTCTTACTACCGTTTGGGGCTTTGGCTACAAATGGGGCTACTAATTTTTCCCTTGGAAGTGCTAAATGTTTTTTAAGAATCTTAAGTTGCAGCTTTTTGTTTCAAGCATAGCTGCGGTCATTCTCACAGCCTGCTTTATAGCTCTTGCGGCAAACGGCTTTATTGTTGCCTCAGTTGTGCTGGCATGTATCAACGGTGCTTATATAATCCTTGTGAATATATGGTTTGAGCACTATGTAAGCAAGCCCATCCAGTCACTTACGGAGTCGGCAAAGCACATTGCAGCAGGCAGCTACGGAACTCAAGTTGCAAAGCAGGCAGATAACGAGATCGGTCAGCTCACCGATGAGATTAACCTGATGTCCTCAAAGATAGCTCTGTCCGATAAGACAACTACCGAGTTTATTTCGCAGATTTCCCATGAGCTGCGAACTCCGCTGACCGCAATTATGGGCTGGAGCGAGACGCTGCAGTATGACCCAAAAATTGAGGGTGATTCTCTGCGCGGAGTCAAGATTATTTCAAAGGAGTCCGAGCGTCTTACCGGGATGGTCGCTGACCTGCTTGAGTTCACGAGAATTCAAGACGGCAGATTTAATCTGCGCATAGAGCTTGTTGACATCACCGCGGAACTTGAGGATTCACTTTTTACATACGGCAATCTTATGCGTGAAGCCGGTATTGAGGTCAACTACCACGCACCGGAGTACGACATTCCGCTTATCTCCGGTGATCCGGAGCGCTTAAAGCAGGTGTTTTTAAATTTGCTTGACAATGCCGCAAAGCACGGCGGTGACGGTAAGGTAGTTGATGCTTCGCTGAGTCTTGAGGATGACTATGTTGTCGTAAGTATTCGCGACTACGGTCACGGTATTCCCGTCGACGAACTGCCGTATGTTATGAACAAGTTTTACAAGGGCAGCTCCAAAAACCGCGGCAGCGGCATAGGGCTTGCTGTTTGCAATGAGATCATCACCCGTCACGGGGGCATTTTTACAATTTCTAACGCACAGGGCGGCGGCTGTCTGGCACAAATAAAGCTGCCGCTATCCGAGAACTGAGGCAATTATGGGAAAAGATAATCAGAATAACATATGTGGATTTAAAACCTCGATCGGCGGTCAGGCCTTGATAGAGGGCATAATGATGCTCGGTCCGAAAAAGCGTGCTATTGTATGCAGGACAGAGGATGGCTTTGCCGAAAAGGTTGAGGATGTTAGGCCGTTTAAAGATATCTCCCCCATTCTGGCTTGGCCGTTTATCAGGGGTGTCGTTGGGTTTTTGTCCTCCATGATAAACGGTGTTAAGGCACTGTCCTTTTCAGCCGAACAGCTCCCCGAGGATATGCAGGATGAGCCTGACAAGATCGATCTTTGGATACAGGAGCACTTCTCCGACGAGACCGCTCAGAAGCTCATAATCGGTATAGCAGTTATACTGGGTATCGGTCTTTCACTGCTTCTATTTCTCTTCCTGCCGACATTTATTGTTGGACTGTTTCCGGATGTTAAAGCAGACTTTTACTTGAGAACGCTGTTTGAGGGTATACTTAAGCTTATAATATTCTTCGTATACCTCATTTTGTGTTCAAAAATGAAGGATATGAAGCGTCTGTTTGCCTATCACGGTGCTGAGCATAAGACGATTTTCTGCTATGAAAAAGGCTTGCCGCTCACCGTCGAGAATGTCCGTCCTCAGGGCAGACTTCACCCGAGATGCGGTACAAGCTTTTTGTTTGTAGTAATTATAATCAGCATTATCGTTGGCTCATTTATAAAAGTCAGCGGTACATGGGCAAGAATGGGGATAAAACTGCTTGTTCTGCCTATCGTTGTAGGTGTGAGCTACGAGATCAACCGTTGGGTTGGCAGACATGACAACATTTTGTCCTCCGTGCTTTCATGGCCCGGAAGACAGCTCCAGCGCATAACCACCAACGAGCCCGACGACTCAATGATAGAATGTGCTATCAGAGCTCTCGAGCTTGTTATTCCCGAGGAAGTCGGCAGCGATAAATGGTAAACCCGCAAAGGATCAATTCATAATGCCAAAGACATATAACGACATATATTTTGTTGTAAGAAATAAGCTGAGGGAATGCGGCGTTGAGGCGTACGGGCCGGAGGCCCGCAGCTTGCTTGCCGCTGCCTCAGGTAAAACGCCTGAACAGCTTTTAAGGGATCTGTATCTTTACACATCCGATGAGATTGAAGCAAAGACAGAGGCAATGCTCGAGCGCAGAATAAAGGGTGAACCTCTTGCATATATTTCAGGTTCATGGGAATTTTACGGGCTTCCCTTTACCGTCACTCCCGATGTTTTGATACCGAGAATGGACACCGAGGTGCTTGTTTCCTGCGCCATAAAGGCAGTGAAGGCCTTCGGAATGAAGGGCAGAGTGCTCGATTTATGCTGCGGAAGCGGCTGTATCGGCTGCGCAATAGCCTCCGAGCTTCCGGCTGCAAGAGTGGTTGCGGCAGACATCAGCGTTCCTGCCCTCGAGATATGCCGCAAGAATATTAAGGACAACAAGCTGGCTTCAAGGATAATTACCGTTCACGCCGATGCAAAAACATGGCCGCCTATGAGTATAGGCTCATTCGATGTCATCGTGTCAAATCCCCCATACATTGCCAGCAACGAGATATTGACTCTCGATTGTTCGGTCAGGGATTACGAGCCGCTCGGTGCGCTCGACGGCGGTGACGACGGTCTTGATTTTTACCGCGCCATCATCAAATATTGGACAATTACACTGCGTCCAAACGGAATGATGATGTTCGAGGTCGGCGAAGGTCAAGCAGATGCAGTTAAGAAGATGCTGCTTGATGCAGGATATGTAAAAGTAAGCACTGTACAGGACACTTTGGGTGTTCAGCGTGTTGTTATTGGTAAGTGGAAAAACGAATTTTGATAATATATGAGGTGAATTTAAATGGCTGAAAAGAAAAAGACCCCCATCTCCACCCCCGGTCAGGCAAGTGACAAGAAAAAAGCGCTTGAAACCTGCATTGCGCAGATTGAAAAAAACTACGGCAAAGGCGCAATTATGCGTCTTGGTGACGATATTCCCGTTAATGTCGAGGCCCTTTCGACGGGCTCCCTCTCTCTCGACCTCGCATTGGGCATAGGCGGCGTTCCCAAGGGCAGAATTGTTGAAATATACGGTCCTGAGGCTTCCGGTAAAACCACCCTTGCGCTTCATGTCGTAGCGTCAGCCCAGAAGGCCGGCGGTGAAGCTGCATATATCGATGTTGAGCACGCTCTTGAGCCGGCATATGCCAGAGCTCTCGGTGTAGATATTGACAGCCTGCTTATTTCCCAGCCCGATACAGGAGAGCAGGCTCTTGATATTGCGGAAAGTCTTGTTCGCTCAAGCGCTGTTGATGTAGTTGTAGTTGACTCTGTTGCCGCTCTTATCCCCCGTATTGAGCTTGAGGGCGAGATGGGCGATTCCGTTGTCGGTGCGCTGGCAAGACTTATGTCGCAGGCCATGCGCCGTCTTGCAGGTGCAATTTCTAAAAACGGCTGCACCGTTATCTTTATTAACCAGCTTCGTCAAAAGATAGGCGTTATGTACGGTAATCCCGAGACCACCCCCGGCGGTCTTGCTCTTAAATATTATGCCTCTGTGCGTGTTGATGTCAGGAGAATTGAAACCCTCAAATCCGGCAATGAAATGATCGGTAACCGCACCCGCGCAAAGGTCATTAAAAACAAGTGCGCGCCTCCGTTCAAAGAGGCCGAGTTCGACATTGTTTACGGTGAGGGCATTTCCAAGGTCGGTGAGATAGTTGACCTCGGCGTAAAGCTTGAGCTTATCGACAAGGCCGGTGCATGGTACACCGTCAATGACCAGCGTATTCAGGGTCGAGACGGTGTTAAGACTTACCTGCACGATAATCCCGATATCTGTGACAAGATCGAGCAGCAGATAAGGGACAATGCATACAAGCTCATGTCCCCACAGGCTCGCAAGGCTGCGCAGGCTGCCGGCAGAGCTGTTGATATTTCGGCAGACGACTTTGAAGGCTGATTTTTGTGAAAATTCTTGAGCTGAAGCAGACATCCGGCGAGCGCTTTACCGTCATTTTCGAAGACGGAACTCAGGTGAAAACCTCGCTCGGCGTTGTAACTGACAAGTTCATACACGCAGGCCTTGAGCTGGATGACGAAGAATTTCGCGATTTTCTCTCCGCTTCCTCTCTTTCGCTTGCAAAATCACGGGCTCTGCGTATAATAAATACTCGTCCAATGTCCCGCAAGGAGATGCTGACAAGGCTTATCGAAAAAGGTGAAACACCCGAAACCGCAGAACAGTGCGCCAATTGGCTGTGTGATATGGGGCTTATTGATGACACTAACTATGCTTCCTCCGTTGTGCGCCATTATGCGGCAAAGGGCTACGGAATTACCCGTATAAAGCAGGAGCTTAACCGCCGCGGCATAAGCCGCGAACTTTGGGTCGAAGCGCTTGAAGAAATGCCTGAGCAGGATGACAAGCTTGAGCGTTTTCTGCGCTCAAGGCTCACAGATCCTAATGACAAAGCTCAGGTCAAAAAGGTCTCCGATGCCCTTTTCAGGCGCGGATACACATGGGATCAAATAAAAAACGCACTTTATAATTATAGTTCGCAAGAGGATTATTGATGGACAGAACTATTTCCCTCATCTCACTCGGCTGTGCGAAAAATCTCGTAAACAGCGAGCAAATGCTATACCTACTCATCGAGGCAGGATTTACCCTGGTTCCTGATCCGGATGGTGCAGATGCTGTAATAATTAACACCTGTGGCTTTATCGATGCCGCCAAAAGTGAGGCAATAGACACCGTTTTGGAAATGGCAGAGCTTAAAAAGTCCGGCAGACTCGGTAAAATCATCGTTACGGGCTGTCTTACCGAACGCTATCAGGACGCAGTTATGCAGGAGCTTCCCGAAATTGACGCCGTTTTAGGCGTTGGCAGCTTCGGCGATATCGTTGAGACGGTGAACAAGGCCTTTGACGGTGAATTCGTTTCCCGCTTCGGTGACAAAAACGCTCCGGTCGAGGAAACTCCGAGAGTTATCAGTACCGGACCGTCTTGGGCATATCTTCGCATTGCCGAGGGCTGCAATAACTTTTGTGCTTTCTGTGCAATTCCTTATATCCGGGGCAGATACCGCTCAAGAGACATGGAAAACATTCTTGACGAGGCTCGTGAGCTTGCCGAACACGGCGTAAAAGAGCTTATTGTCATTGCGCAGGATATCACCCGTTACGGCACTGATATTTACGGCAAACGCTCATTGGCAGAGCTGTGCCGCAAGCTTTCCGAAATTGACGGCATTGAGTGGATAAGGCTGCATTACCTCTACCCCGACCAGTTTGACGATGAGCTCATTGATGAGATTGCAAGCAACAGCAAAATAGTCAAGTACCTCGATATTCCCATTCAGCATATCAATAACTCCATTCTTAAAGCCATGAATCGACGCGGCACAGGAGATGATATACGAAAGCTCTTTGCCGAGCTTCGCAGGCGCATTCCCGATGTTGTGTTGCGAACAAGTCTTATTTCCGGTTTGCCCGGTGAGGGTGAGACTGAATTTGAGGAGCTTTGTTGCTTCCTTAAAGAAGCTAAGATCGAGCGAGCCGGCGTTTTCCCCTTCTCCCCCGAGGAGGGTACTCCGGCAGCTAAAATGCCGCATGTTGACTATGAAGTAGCTCAGCGCAGAGCTGACCTCATAATGGAGATACAAGCCTCCGTTATGGATGAGTTTAACGCTTCACTTGTCGGAAAGACGCTTGAGGTTCTCTGCCTTGACTATGATGAGAACGAACAAATGTGGGTTGGCAGAAGCTGTTATGATTCGCCGGATATTGACGGCCTTGTATTCTTCGAAGGCAATGGTGGAGAGGGTAAAATCCTTGATGTAACTATTACGGCTGTTTCCGAGGACGGAAACCTCATTGGCGAGGAGGTCTATTTATGAATACAACTGCAAATAAAATCACCATATTGAGAATTATTCTTGTGCCTGTATTTATGGTGCTTTTGTATCTCGATTATACTTACTGGGCTTTGGCCATATATATTATCGCCTGTTTGAGCGATTTTATTGACGGTCATATTGCCAGAAAGTACAATCAGGTGACTAACTTCGGCAAATTCATGGACCCCTTGGCAGACAAAATGCTCGTACTTTCCGCTATGTGTTATTTTGTTGATAACGACACCATGCCCGGCTGGGTCGTTGCGCTCGTTCTTCTGCGTGAGTTCGGTGTCTCCGGACTGCGCCTGCTCGCTGTCGAGCAAGGAACGGTTATTGCCGCAGCTTGGTCAGGCAAGATAAAGACCTTTGTCACAATGGTCGCACTCGGCGTTCTGATCATCGTCTCAGAACCTTGGGTCCCGTTTAAGGACGTCATCCCCCCTGTCTGCTCTGCCCTGATAGTTATCTCGACTTTGTACTCGGGTGCTGAATATTTTATAAAAAATGCCGCTGTTTTTAAGCACTGCGCCTGAGATCTTGTATATATAAGGAGAAAAAATATGAAGCTGTATAACTCCGCTACACGCAAAAAGGAAGAATTTGTACCCAATCATCCCGATATTGTCAAAATGTACACCTGTGGACCTACGGTTTATCATTTTGCGCATATAGGAAACCTGCGCTCCTACATTATGGAGGATATTCTCGAAAAGTATCTGCGCTATGCAGGCTACAATGTAAAGCGCGTTATGAATATCACCGATGTCGGTCATCTTACAAGCGATGCCGATGAGGGTGAGGACAAGATGCTCAAGGGTGCAAAGCGTGAGAACAAGTCCGTTATGGACATTGCAAAGTTCTACACCGACGCTTTCTTTGACGATTGCGCAAAGCTGAACATTAAAACTCCCGATGTTGTCGAACCTGCTACCAACTGCATTGATGAGTACATTAAGATAATTTCCAAGCTCATGGATACAGGATATGCCTATTTTGCAGGCGGCAATGTATATTTTGACACCTCTAAGCTTGAGAAATACTACATTTTTAACGACTTTAACGAGGATGATCTTGCCGTTGGCGTTCGTGAAGGCGTTGAGGAGGATACTAATAAGCGCAACAAAAATGACTTCGTACTTTGGTTTACTAAGTCGAAATTTGAGGATCAGGCCCTTAAATGGGATTCGCCTTGGGGCGTTGGTTATCCCGGCTGGCATATCGAATGCTCAGGCATTTCCATGAAGCATCTCGGCGAAGATTTGGATATTCACTGCGGCGGCATTGATAACGCCTTCCCACATCATACGAATGAGATTGCCCAGTCCGAGTCCTATCTGGGTCACAAATGGTGCAACTACTGGATGCATGTTCTGCATCTAAACACCAACAGCGGCAAGATGAGCAAGTCCAAGGGTGAGTTCCTCACAGTTAAGCTGCTTGAGGAAAAGGGCTACGACCCTCTCGCCTACCGTCTGTTCTGCCTTCAGAGCCACTACCGTAAGTCTCTTGTATTTTCATGGGAAAACCTTGATAACGCGCAGGTTACCTATAACAAGCTGATAAACCGCATCGCAGGTCTAACCCCAGCCGGTGAAGCAATCGATGAGGAAGCTGTAAAGCATCTTAAGGAAAAGTTTGTTGCTGCACTCGACAACGATCTTAACACTTCCCTCGCAGTAACTGCACTCTATGATGTGCTTAAGTACAAAACCAACGATGACACAAAGCTTGCTGTTTTTGCCGACTTTGACCGTGTGCTGAGTCTTGACCTATTAAAGAAAGCCAAGGCAAAGCGCGATGAGCTCAAAAAGCACGCTGTTTCCGGTAATACGGAATTTACCGTGATATCAGAGTCCGGCGAGGCAGACGCTGCCATTGAGGAGCAGCTCAAGGCTCGTGCAGCAGCCAAAAAGGCAAAGAATTTTGCTGAGGCTGACAGAATTCGCGATGAGCTGAAATCGGTCGGAATTGAAATTACCGATATTCCCAATGGCGCAAAGTGGAAAAGAGTATAATTAACAACTCAAAAAGCCTGTCTATTCAATCGATAGACAGGCTTTTTCATAAGAAAGCACCGGTATTTGCTGACGCAAATACCGGTGCAAAAATTTGAATTAGAACTTAATGTTGGCAGGCTTTCTGTCGAACATTGTATTGACCTGCTGATAAGCCCAGCCGAGCACCTTCTGATCGAGGTTCCAGAAGTAAACTACGAAAAGGATGCCAACTGCTGCCGCGGACAGCTTTACGGTCTTTTTGCAAATGTTGCAAATTTTGCACATATAACATATGCTCCTTTCGAAAAATCGGAATTCAGCTATGTATTAGCGAATTACTTCTTTGCAAGACCCTTCTGGCGTGCATACTCTGCTGCGCCGAGTGCGC
>JAEDIN010000014.1 GCA_016292445.1 Oscillospiraceae bacterium
CGAAAGGAGATAACATATGAGCTGTCCGAGAGAAAAAAGACAGGCCGCCGAACACGGCTTCATCGGCAAATACGGCGTGCTTTCGGAAAACTCCGAGGGTCGGCTTGAGCCGGATCCCGAGTGCGATATACGCACCTGCTTTCAGCGCGATATTGACAGGATAACGCACTCTAAGGCGTTCCGCAGATTAAAGCACAAAACGCAGGTTTATCTCCAGCCCGAGGGCGACCATTACCGCACGAGGCTTACGCACACGCTCGAGGTGTCTCGGCTTGCACGCACCGTTGCAAGAGCACTCGAACTCAACGAGGATTTGACCGAGGCGATGGCACTGGGGCACGATTTGGGGCACACACCGTTTGGCCACGCCGGTGAAAGGGCGTTAAACCGCATCTACGAGGGCGGCTTTAAGCACTACGAGCAGTCGCTGAGAGTTGTCGATGTGCTTGAAAGAGACGGCAGAGGACTTAACCTTTGTTATGAAACGCGCATGGGCATCCTGCACCACACCCACGGCGACCCGAGCGATACGCTCGAGGCGACGACGGTGCGTTTTGCCGACCGCATTGCGTATATTAACCACGACCTTGACGACACCATTCGAGCCGGTATTCTGAGTGCCGACGAGGTGCCGGAGATAATCCGCGTCCGCTGCGGCGAGCGCAACAGCGAGAGGATAAATTCGATAATAACCGACCTTATCGAAAACAGTAAGGACGGCACTATCAAAATGTCCGACTATATGCAGGAGGCGGTGGACTTTTTCCACGGCTTCATGTATTCGGATGTCTACACAAACCCCATCGCCAAGGGCGAGGAGAGCAAGGTCGACGGAATAATCGGCGGCATTTTCGATTACTACTGCAAGCACCCGGAAATGCTGCCGGCCGAGCTTCAGATAATAGCCGAGCGGGAGGGAGCGGACCGCGCCGCCTGCGATTTTGTCTCCGGCATGACCGACGGCTATGCGATGGAGAAATACAGCGAGCTGTTCATTCCTATGTCGTGGACGGTAAAATGATAAAAATCCACCGGAAAGGAGAGTGAGAGCATATGGCATTTCCGGAAGCGTTCCTGCAGGAGCTGGTTGAGAGAAACGATATAGTCGATGTCGTGGGCAGCTATGTGCGGCTTACTAAGCGTTCCGGCAAAAATCAGTTCGGGCTCTGCCCGTTCCACAGCGAAAAGACACCGTCGTTTTCCGTTTCGCCGGACAGGCAGATCTATCACTGCTTCGGCTGCGGCAAGGGCGGCGGAGTAATTAACTTCATAATGGAGATAGAAAACCTTAGCTTCCCCGAGGCGGTGGAATTTCTCGCAAAGCGCGTGGGAATGACCGTACCCGAGGAGGAAAACAGCGCGGAGAGCAAAAAGCGGCGCAGAATGCTCGACCTGAACCGCGATGCGGCAAGGTTTTTCCACAGCTGCCTCAAGGGCCCCGAGGGCAGGGCAGCTATGGCCTATATGAACGGCAGGCAGATTTCGCCGCAGACCGCGACGCGCTTCGGCTTAGGCTGCGCGCCCGACACTTGGGACAGCCTTATCAAAGCGATGCGCGAGCTTGGATACAAGGACTATGAGCTATTTGACGCAGGTCTCGTGCGCAAGGGCAAAAACGGCGGTTTTTACGACACCTTCCGCAATCGTCTCATGTTCCCCGTCATCGATGTAAGGGGCGATGTTATCGGCTTTTCCGGCAGAATTCTCGGCGAGGGCGAACCAAAATACATGAACAGCCCCGAAACGCTCGTGTTCAACAAGAGCCGCAATCTTTTTGCACTGAATTTGGCTAAAAAGTCGAAGAACGGATACATAATACTTGCGGAGGGAAATATAGATGTGGTGATGATGCATCAGGCGGGCTTCGATTCCGCCGTTGCCTCGCTCGGCACATCGCTTACCGCCGAGCAGGCAAGGCTCATTTCCAGATACACAAACGAGGTCGTAATCGCCTATGACAGCGACGGCGCGGGCAAAAAAGCTTCGCAGAGGGCGATAACGCTTCTGGAAAAGCTCGATGTCAGGGTCAAGGTTCTGAGCATGACGGGAGCGAAGGACCCCGATGAGTTCATAAAGCGAAACGGCGCAGACGCCTTCCGCAATCTGCTGGAAAAATCCGAAAACCACATCGACTACCGACTCCAGACAATGACGGATAAATACGACCTGTCGATAGATGAGCAGAGAGTCGAATTCTTGAAGGAGGCATCGGAGGCTGTTGCAAGGCTGCCCGGCTCGGTTGAGCGGCAGGTGTATGCCATGCGTGTAGCGACTCTTGCAAATGTTCCTGCCGATGTTGTGGCGCAGGAGGTCGAGCGCAGGCATAAAAAAGCTCTGCGCAATGCGTACAGGCAGGACGCAAACAGGCTAAGCCATCCCGAAAAGCAGATCCAGCCCGGACAAAAGGAATTTCACTACGAAAATCCGGAGTCTGCAACGGCGGAGGAGGGCATCGTAAGGCTGCTCTTCCTCGATCAGGGGCTTTTTAAGGGCAAGGAGCTGCCCGGGCCGGAGGAGTTTTCTTCATCGGCGCTGGCAGAAATATATTCGGTGCTTAAATTAAAGTTTGAAAACGGAGATATAATCAGTACCGCCACCATGAGCGCGTCGCTGTCGCCGGAGCTTGCGTCGCTGCTTGCGGGCATACTGCAAAAGCCCGAGGCATTGCGCAACGGCGAAAGAGCACTTTCCGATTACATAGCAAGAATCAGACGGCAGCGTGAGCTTGCGGATACCTCCGCAGATTTAAGACAGCTTGCCGAGAGACTTAAAGAAACCAAAGGATATGAGGGGTAAGACGATGGAAAACAAGACGAAAGAAAATGAAATGATTACTGAAGCAGCAGAACTCGAAAAGGCGGCGGATATGCTGCTTGAGCAGGCGGAAACTGCCGAGGAAAAGCCTGCCCCCCAAAAGAGAACACGCAAAAGGGCAAAGACCGAGGAGGAAAAGCCTGCCGATGCGTCGGCTGAAAAAACCCCCGAGGAAAAGCTTAACGAGCTTTTGGAAAGAGGTAAGAAAAACGGTAAGCTCAGCACCAAGGAGCTTTCTTGTCTTGAGGAGCTCGGCGTCGATTCCGAGGTGATAAGCAAGTTCTACGACACTCTGGAGGCAAACGGAGTCGATATAGACATTGCCGGTGAGGACGCAGTTCCCTCACTTGACGATATCGATGTCCCCGAACTTGCCGAGCTCGAGGAGATAGAGGAGGTCACCGAGGAGGAAATAGTCGAGACCGAGGCAGAGATAATCGCCGACTCCAACTATTCCACCGACGATCCGGTTCGTATGTACCTCAAGGAGATAGGCAAGGTGCCCCTGCTCACCGCGGATGAGGAAGTAGAGCTTGCCACCAAAATGAGCGAGGGGGACGAGGAGGCAAAGCGCCGCATGGCGGAAGCAAACCTCCGTCTGGTCGTGTCGATAGCAAAGCGCTATGTCGGCAGAGGCATGCTGTTCCTCGACCTTATTCAGGAGGGCAATCTCGGTCTTATAAAGGCTGTCGAAAAGTTTGACTACACCAAAGGATACAAGTTCTCGACCTATGCCACATGGTGGATCCGTCAGGCCATCACCCGCGCCATCGCCGATCAGGCGCGCACCATCCGCATTCCCGTGCACATGGTCGAAACCATAAATAAGGTCATCCGCGTTTCCCGTCAGCTTTTGCAGGAGCTGGGCCACGACCCCAGCGCGGAGGAGATCGCAAAGGAGATGGGTATGCCCGTCGAGAAGGTGCGCGATATTCTCAAGATAGCGCAGGAGCCCGTTTCACTCGAGACCCCCATCGGCGAGGAGGAGGATTCTCACCTCGGCGACTTCATCCCCGACGAGGACGCTTCCGAGCCCAGTGAGGCGGCGAGCTTCTCCCTGCTCAAGGAACAGCTCATGGAGGTGCTCGATACCCTCACTCCGCGTGAAAAAAAGGTGCTTGAGCTGCGCTTCGGCATCGTTGACGGCCGTACCCGCACCCTTGAGGAGGTCGGCAAGGAATTCAATGTCACCCGTGAGCGTATCCGCCAGATAGAGGCGAAGGCACTGCGCAAGCTCCGCCACCCCTCAAGAAGTCGTAAACTCAAAGATTTCTTGAACTAACAGCTAATGCAGTTAAGACCTGTCCAATTGGGCAGGTCTTAACTTGAGACTGTCAAAGAAGCTGCTTAAAGCTAAGGCATGAAGTAAAAAGCAATGTATCAGCAGGGGAGCCCGAGGGGTAACGAAGTGTCGGTGCGGAAGTGAATGACATGCCGGGGGCATGTCAGAGCCGCACCGTGACCGAGCCGCAGCGAGAAAGGTCCCGCTCGAATCGGAAAAACAGCCATCAAAAACGGAAGCTTTGAAATAAGCTTCCGTTTTTGTGATTAATATCATTCTTTTTCCTCGATGAGGGGGAGATAATCCTTGTACTCGGTCTCGTATGCGCAGGAGTATTTTGCCTTGTCGGCAAACTCCGCAACATTTTTGTGCGACTTGCCGATTTCACGAAGTGTGCCCGCACCTGCTATACATCCGCCGGGACACGCCATGCCCTCAAGCAGATATCCGTCATATTTGCCGGCTTTTGCCATAAGCAGGAGCTTGCGGCACTCCTCGAGACCCGTGGCCTTTGCGACCTTGACCTCGCGGTCGGGGTTCATGGACTTTATCGCGTTGACGACTGCCTGTGCAACGCCGCCGGATACGGCGAACAATCTCGCGTCCTTGCCCGACTGCTCAAGCGGCTCTGCCTCGGACATGGGAATGCATTCCTTATCGACGCCCTTTGCCGCGCACATTCCGAGTACCTCTTCAAAGGTCAGCACGAAGTCAACATCGCTGCGTACCGTTCTGCGGCTTGCTTCGAGCTTCTTTGCATCGCACGGCCCTACGAAAACGACCTTGCAGCCGGGATGCTGCTTCTTTACAAAGCGTGCGGTGAGCACCATGGGTGTCATCGCAACGGAGATGTTCTCCGCCATTTCGGGAAACAGCTTCTTGACCATGTCGCTCCAGCTCGGGCAGCAGGAGGTGACCATGAAGGAATGCTTTGCCGGCACTTCCTCAAGGAAGTCGGCGGCCTCCTCTATGACGCACAGGTCTGCGCCGATTGCAGCCTCGTAAACATCGGCAAAGCCGAGCCGCTTGAAGATGGCCTTCATCTTTTCGGGAATCGCATCCGGTCCGAACTGACCGACGAATGCCGGTGCGAGAACGACATAAACGGGAGCCTCGCTTTTTATCGCCATGATGGTCTGGAAGATCTGGCTCTTGTCGGCGATTGCACCGAAGGGGCAGTTTACAAGGCACTGACCGCAGGAGGTGCATTTTGTGTAATCTATCTGCGCACGGCCGTGGTCATCCGAGCCGATGCACTTCATGCCGCAGGCATTACGGCAGGGGCGCTGCTGGTGGATTATTGCGTGGAAGGAGCAGGTGTGGATGCACTTGCCGCACTTGATGCACTTTTCGGGATCTATCTTTGCGTGGCCGTTTACCTTGCTGATAGCACCCTTGGGGCATATCTCCATGCAGGGGTGCTCGAGACAGCCCTGACAGCCGTCGGTCACACGCACAAGATCCTCGGGACAGCGGTTGCAGGCAAATTTAATGACATTGATAAGAGGCGGCTCATAGTATTTCTCGGCAATTACCGACTCCTCAACGCCGTCGGAAATGTTGTTGTACTCGCCGAGCTTTCTCATGGGCAGACCCATGGCAAGACGAAGTCTCTCGCCGACAACGGCGCGTTCAAGGAAAAGACTGTTTCTGTACGCACCGCTATCATCCGGATCGCCGGGGCATATTTTATAAGGCAGCTCCTCAAGAGCCCTTGCGTAATCGCCGCCTTCATAAGCAAGTCGGGCTATCTCGGTGAAAACCTCGTGCCTGATCCTTGTTTTACCTGTTTGCATTCCTCTCATGACAGATATTGCCTCCTGTATATACAACTCTCTAAACAAGTCAACAACATTATACATAAGCAGGTGCTTTTGTCAACGCAAATGATATGGATACTTCTGAAAAAACTGATGAAAAAAGCACGCAAAACAGCCGTTTTGCGTGCTTTTTGGTGCATTTTTCATATTATACTACTATTTTTAATCGAGGTATTTCCTGCATTCTTCAAGGAGCTCACTGATATCCTTTTCGGCATCTTTATGCTTGCGCTCGGGAGCCTGTATTGTAGGCTCGGGTTTAGTCTCATCGGCACCGGGCTGAATCACCTTTGCCGTTTCGCCGTCGGGCTTTTCGGACGAGACATTATCCTCATTGACCGAGGGCTTCTTCATGTTGCTTATTATCATCCAGCTTTCGGCGACGAGCATGCCTGCAATGCCGAGGTAGATAAGCTGCATTCCGAAATAGCGCGTGTCGGCAAGGGTGGTGAAGCACAGAAATGCGGCGAGCATGGAGCTGTACAACGCCTTGTAGGGCTCGGGCCTCTCAAAGGCAAAGCCGGAGGTGTAGAAAAAGGCGAGTATGCAGGCGCAGACGGTGATAATTTCAATTGCAAAGGCCCAGATAGTCGGGTTTGAGGAGTTGACCTTATAGCAGGCTATGAGCCAAATGCAGAACATGACGACGGGAATGGTCATGAATACGCAGATTATGGGAGGCGCATAGCGCTTGCGGCGGCTGTTGCAGATGGTGGGGAAGCTAAGGCCGCACAATACGGCGAGCAGGGCGATTACTCTGTAAACCGTCGAGTAGCTGTCATCGGCGACGGCAAACATTGTGATAATGCCGCCGATAACGGTCACACCCGCGATAATGAAATAGGCGATGGGGTAGAGGATGCTCGTGCCGGTAAACACGGTAAAGATGTCCTTGGGGGCTTCAAACTGCTGAGCCTTGAGCTTTCTGACAAGAAAATAAAACAGCAGTGCCGCGCCGAGGATAACCAGCGGAACGAGTATATTAAGGACGCTCGACTGAATAAGTCCGGTCTCCGCGTCAAAAGCCGACTGATTTTGCAGCCAGCGGAAAAAAGTGCCGAACGCGCCGGCGGCGCAGACATAGCACGAATTAATCAAAGCTTTTTTTCGCATATTACCAATCCAATCAGAATAGTTTTAAACGATACTGATTTTATACTTGTTTGGCTCAACAGTCAACCGAAAAAGATGTGAAAGGATCGCTTATGATGAAAAGAATGCTGCTGTCGTCGATCATTCTTACCGCCCTCACGCTGGCGGCGGTGATCTTTAGCTGCCGCGCACCCGTGAAGCCGCAGACCGAAACTCCGCCTCCGGCGGCTGCGGAAAAGCTCGACGCAGACGAAAAAAGGAGCATCACCGTTTTATGCGGAGACGAGCCTGTTAAAATGACGGTGCGGCACTATCTTGTCGGCGTTGTCGCATCAGAAATGCCCGCTTCCTTCGAGCCGGAGGCACTCAAGGCTCAGGCGGTTGCCGCGCGCAGCTATCTGCAGCGGTTTTTGGCATCGCCCAAGCATGAAAACGCCGATATATGCTCATCATCCGATTGCTGTCAGGCATATTCGAGCGAAAAGAAACTCAAGGAAAAGTGGGGCAAGGATTACGATACATACATAAATAAGGTAAAAGACGCGGTTTCCGCAACCGACGGTGAGTATCTGAGCTACGAGGGTAAGGCAGCCCTTACCGCCTTCCACTCGTCCTCTGCCGGAGTGACGGAGGAAAGCGGCGCAATCTGGAACTCGCTGCCTTATCTTGTGTCCGTCAAATCGCCCGAGACCGCCGACAGCGTGCCGAACTATGTGAGCCGTCTCACGCTTGCAGATATCGATTTTCGCGACACGATACTGTACCTCAAACCCGAGGCGGACATGACGGGCGATGCGGATAAATGGGTGAGCGATATTAAGCGCAACGGCTCGGGCAGAGTGCAGACCGCAACAATAGGTAAGGTAAAATTTACGGGAGCAGAGCTGCGCAAGCTGTTTTCGCTGCGCTCGACCGCGTTTAAGCTCGAACACTCCGACGGACAATTTACCTTTACCGTCACCGGCTACGGGCACGGCGTGGGCATGAGCCAGTACGGCGCAAACATCATGGCGAAAAACGGCTCGGACTACAAGGAGATACTCGCGCACTATTACCCCGGCACGACGCTTTCATAGGTAAGGGAAACCGATCACACCGCATTTCACCGGATTTTTCGGCTCCCCTTCGCTTAAATAATTTTTTTCTTGACAAACAGCTCCTTTTGTATTATTCTCATATTTGAGAATAATACAAAAGGGGTTTTTGAGTTGGAAGCGAAAACCGTGATGAATCCGGCAAGACTGCGGATAATGGAGTTTTTTATTCTGCACGGCACTTCAACCGCCGCCGATATACGCAGGGAGCTCGTGGATATACCGCAGGCAAGTCTTTACCGGCATTTAAAGGCCTTGTACGACGACGGATGGATCGAGCTTGACTCGGAGGAGAAAAAGCGTGGAGCTACCGAAAGAAAATACAGGCTCGCATCCGGCGAGGTCTCGGGCTGTGAGGCACAGATCACGGATGTTCTGCTGTCGCTGATGGCAACATTTAAAAATTACTTCGCGGGGCGGAATGCAGATCCCGTTCGGGATATGCTGTGTGTGGGAACGAGCGCGCTTTTGCTCAGCGATGAGGAATACACCGAGTTTCTCAAGTCTCTGTCCGAGCTTGTGGTCAAATACATGGGATATGCCCCCGATGACGGCAGAAAACAGAGAAGAATAACCGTAATTTCATCCCCGTGTGAAGAGGAGGAGCAATAAATGCTTAAAATTCAGAACTTTACCAAGATGTATGACGACAAGGCGGCGGTCGATAACCTGAGCCTCGAGGTCGGAGCGGGCGACATCTACGCCTTCATCGGCCACAACGGTGCAGGTAAGACCACCACTATCAAGGCCTGCTGCGGAATTTTGCAGTTTGAACAGGGCGAGATATTCATTAACGGTATGTCCGTTAAGGAAAATCCCCTCGAGTGCAAGAAGCAGATAGCCTACATACCCGATAACCCCGAGCTATACGAGTTTCTTTCCGGCATAAAGTATTTAAACTTCGTCGCCGATATCTACGGCGTGGGCAAGAACGAGCGCAACGAGCGCATCGCAAAATACGCCGACGCTTTCGGGCTGACCGAGGATCTGGCGCAGCCCGTGAGCACCTATTCCCACGGCATGAAGCAGAAGCTCGCCATCATTTCGGCTTGGCTGCACGACCCGAAGCTCATCATCATGGACGAGCCCTTTGTCGGACTCGATCCCGTTGCTGCACATACCCTCAAGACCATGATGCACGAGCATTGCGACAACGGCGGCGCGATCTTCTTCTCCACCCATGTGCTTGAGGTCGCGGAAAAGCTCTGCGACAAGGTCGCGATTATCAAAAGCGGCCGCCTTGTTACCAGCGGTGATATGGAAACGGTAAAGGGCGACGCTTCTCTCGAGGCCGTGTTCCTCGAACTGGAGGGAGAACATGCTTAAAGCTCTGTTAAAGGTCAATTTACTGGCTTTGTTAAGCTGGTTCAGCGGCTCTGCCAAACGCGGCGGCAAGGCCGGTAAGGGCAGCAAAGGCAAGGCGGTGCTGTATGCTCTGCTCATGCTCTATGCCTTAGGTGTGTTCTGCTGGCTGTTCGGAATTATATTCCGGCAGCTCGCCGGACCTCTGTACAACGCAGGCTGCGGATGGCTGTATTTTGTGTATGTGTTCATCGTGGCTTTTGCCGTGATGTTCGTTTTCAGCGTGTTTGCGGCGAAAAACAGGCTGTATGACGCCAAGGACAACGACCTGCTGCTGTCCATGCCCATATCGCCCTCGGTCATACTCGCAAGCCGCATGATGCTGCTCTTAGTAATGAATGTGCTTTTCGGTGCGATAGTCGTCGGTCCCGCCGTGTATATGTGGTACTGTGTTGTTCCCTTTGGGACAGCCTCACTTATCTGCCTGATCGCCGAATTTCTGGGTCTGTGCCTGTTCTCGCTGGCACTGTCCGCGCTGTTTGGCTGGCTCTTATCGCTGGTGTCGTCAAGAATGCGCAAAAAGGCGCTTATCGAGACGCTCATCTCCTTTGTTTTCCTTGCTGTGTATTTCTATGTATACAGCCAGCTCAATACCATAGTCGCAAGCCTCATCCAAAACAATGCAGGCATTGCCGAATCCCTCGGCAGCGTTGCGCCGCTTTACTGGATAGGCTCGGGCGCAGCAGGCAATGCGATGTCATTTGTCTTTGCGATGCTCGTCCTTATCCTGCCCTTCGCGGCGGTATATGTCGTTCTGTCCCGGACATTTATTAAAACCGCCACGGCAAAGCGCGGAATGGCAAAAATAAAATACGAGGCAAAGGAGCAGAAGGTCAGCTCCGTCGGCAAGGCCCTTTTCCGCAAGGAGGCTGCACGCTTCTTCTCAAGCTCCACCTGCATCGTCAACAACGGTCTGGGCGTAATTTTCCTCACCATCGGAGCGGTTGCGATGCTTATCTACCGAAGTAAGCTGCTGCAGGTGATGAACATGATCATGATACCTGCGGATATCGTGATATGTATGGGCGTGCTTGCCGTTGTAATGATGGCGGGCTTGGTCGTGCCCACAAGCTCATCGGTTTCGCTCGAGGGCAAGAGCATTTGGGTCATCCAGTCCATGCCCGCGAGCCCTGTGCAGGTGCTGCTTGCCAAGCTTAAGCTTTGTCTTGCTCTCTTCCTGCCCTCGGTGCTCCTGTGTATGCTGGCGATCGTGTTTGTTTTCGGTGCATCGTTTGAACTCGGTGCTCTTGCAGTCGTTGCGGCGGTCGCGACCGTCGTCGTCATGGCGGAGATCGGACTCATTTCGAATGTAAATCACCCTCTGCTCAACTGGACGAGTGAAACTCAGGCGGTAAAAAGCAGCGTCTCGATTCTGGTTTCCATGTTCATCGATTTCGGCATTGCGGCAACTCTCGGCATCGGCGGATATCTGATGCTCGACAATGGAGTTTCCGTTAAGACGATCCTTGCGGTGCTTTCGGTGGTAATGCTCCTTGCGGCACGCATTCTGTACGGATATATAATAAAGAAGTCGGCACAGAAGTTTGCTTTCTTAAGCTGACGGAGGCCCTTGTGAACACTCAAGGAATGTTCACAAGGGCTTTGCCTTGCCAAAATGAAAATGTGCAGCGGAGAAAAAGTGTTTTTTAGGTGAAAAAAATAACGGCACAGGCAATTGTTCACACTTTATTCACAATTGCCTGTGCCTTTTATGTATAATATGTTAACAGAGTGTCGTACATATAAATAAAATGTGTCGTAATAGTTGATGGCAAACTGCAAAAAAATCATAAAAAGTTTGTCATTTTTTCTTTACTATTTCGTTACTATATGCTAAACTGACAAAGAAAACACAAACTTTATCATCTTGAAACTAAGTAATATTTTTATAAATAATATAGGGAGGATTAAAATGAAAAGAGTATTACTTATGGTTTGCAGCATCTGTCTGATTCTTGCATGCCTGTTCGGCCTTTTCGCTTGCGTTGCAGGCATGAAGGACATTCTGAACATCCAGGCATACAAGGAAGATGATGCGGCAATGGCAAGGGAAGGCATCGCAGCCGCCCGTGACGGCATCAAGCAGCTTATGGAGAACGAGGATGTTTACCTCCAGGGTGTTGACACCTACGAGGCAGGCCTCATCGCTTATTCCGACGGCAAGAGCCAGCTTTCCGACGGCTACAAGCAGTATTACGCCGGCAAGAAGAAGCTCGAAGAGGGCAAGAAGGCACTTGCAGAGGGCAAGAAGGCTTATGAAGCCGGTAAGCAGCAGATCGCCGACAACACCCAGGCTTACAACGAAGGCAAGGAAAAGCTCGCAAAGATCGAGCCCCTCATGCCTTATGTTGACAAGTATGTCGAGTTCCGCGACGGCAACCTCTCCGCTCTGCCCGGCTTCAGTGATGCTCAGGCATGGTTTGTAAAGATCGTTCGCCCCGTTGCAAGCAACCTCGGCATCGACATTCCCGAGGATGTAACCGACTTCCCCAAGTTCATGCAGGACATGGTAGCTGACGGTAAGGCTCAGCTCAAGCAGTATGAAGACGGTCTTGTTCAGCTCGCAGAGGCTGAAAAGGCAATCGCAGCCGGCGAAGCAGAGGTTGCTGCCGGTGAAAAGGCACTCAAGGACGCTGAAAAGCAGCTCGCCAAGGGCGAGAAGGACCTCGCAGCAGGCGGCGCACAGCTCGCTGACGGCGATAAGCAGCTTTCCGTATACGAGGACGGCCAGGGTCAGCTCGCAGCAGGCATGGAGCAGCTTCTTGAATCCATGGTTCCCTGCACCAGCCGCAGCGGCAAGCAGACCGTTCCCAGCCTGAAGGAGCTCCTCGGTGACGACTTCAGCATTTGGGTACTCGACAAAAACGGCGAAGTCAAGGTTGAGCGCAACAGCCAGTTTGTTGACCTTGAAAATTGCTCCAGGCTTTGCGACGAAGCAGAGCATTACCTCGAGCTCCAGGAAGCTGATATCAAGAGCGAGCTCTATCCCCGTATCGCAATGAATGTCATGATGGGTCTCGCAGCTATCATCGGCATCATCGCAGGCATCGTCGGCCTCGTCGGCGCAATCAGCGGCAGCAAGAAGACCGGCTTTGTCGGCGGTCTCATCTGCGCTATCCTCGCAGTTGCAGCCAATGTTGTCGGCCTCGTCGTCGGCTACACCGATTTTGTTTACCAGACCCGCGAGCTCGTTGACGGCGTACACGAGTACACCTACTCCGGCGACCTCCAGCTCTACGCTCTGATCGTTCTGGCAGTCATCGCAGTCATCTTCACAATCGTTGCAGGCGCAGCACGCAAGGCAGCTAAGAAGGCTGAGGCAGAGACCGTTGCTCAGGCAAACGAAGCAGCAGTCGCAGGCGCAGCCGCCGCAGCCGCCGCAGCAGCACCCGCAGCGGAGGCAGAGGCACCTGCCGCCGAGAGTGAGAAGATCGCTGACCTCGAGGCTGAGAATGCAGCACTCAAGGAAATGGTTGCAAAGCTTGCAGCAGACGCAGCTACCGTTAAGGAGTAATAATCTCACGCTGACCTACGGAGCTGATATTCAGATTGTGCTCCGGTCATAATACAAAAATTTTGCCGCCCACGGATCTCCGTGGGCGGTTTTAGTGCGCAAAAAACCGCTGAACACAAGTTCAGCGGTTTTGGTTTTTCAGCTTACTTTGCGTGGTAAAGCTTCTTTGCCTGGTAGCGAGGCTCGTAGGTGATGTTCACACCGAGCTTTGAGAACAAATTTTCATCAACTCTCGACAAAATGACGGTCGAGTGCGCCTCACAGCCGCGCAGCTTATCGAGCTGGTCGATGGCAAGCTCAACGAGGGGGTTGGTCACGGCACATATCGACAGCGCGATGAGCAGCTCATCGGTGTGAAGTCTGGGGTTGTGATTACCCAGATGCTCTACCTTGAGGTGCTGAATAGGCTCGATAACTCCGGGAGCGATGAGCAGCAGCTTTTTATCAATGCCTGCAAGGTACTTGAGCGCATTCATAAGGCAAGCCGAGCTTGCGCCGAGCAGGGAGCTGGTCTTGCCGGTGATGATAGTGCCGTCCGGCAGCTCGATGGCGACGGCGGGACCGCCGGTCTCCTCGGCTTTTTTGAGTGCCTTTGCGACAACGGGCCTGTCATCGGCGGAAAGACCTATCGAGTTCATGATAAGCTCGATTTTGCGGACCTCCTCCGGAGTGCCGAGACCCTGACGCAGCGAACAGGCGGCGGCATAGCAGCGGCGGATGATCTCCTGCCTTGAGGCGTTGCGGCAGACCTCGTCGTCGATGATGCAGTAGCCTGCCATGTTTACTCCCATGTCGGTGGGGCTCTTATACGCGCTCTCGCCGAAGATGCGGGTCAGAATGGCGTTTAAAACGGGGAAAATCTCCACATCGCGGTTGTAGTTGACGGTCGTTTCACCGTATGCCTCAAGGTGGAAGGGGTCAATCATGTTGATATCATCAAGGTCGGCGGTAGCAGCCTCATAGGCGAGGTTAATGGGGTGCTTGAGCGGCACATTCCAGATAGGGAAGGTCTCAAACTTTGCATATCCTGCGTTGATGCCACGGCGATGCTCGTGGTAAAGCTGGCTGAGGCAGGTCGCCATTTTGCCGCTGCCGGGACCGGGAGCGGTGACAACGACGAGGCTGCGCTCGGTTTCAATGTAATCGTTCTTGCCGAAGCCGTTTTCGGAGACGATAAGCTCTACATTCGAGGGGTAATCGGGGATTATGTAGTGGCGGTAGACGCGCACTCCGAGGGTTTCGAGGCGCTTCTGGAACAGCTCCGCCGCAGGCTGGCTGCGGTAGTGGGTGATGACCACGCTGCCGACATACAGACCGATGCCGCGGAACGCATCGATAAGACGCAGAGTATCCTCGTCATAGGTGATGCCGAGGTCGCCGCGGCGCTTGTTGCGTTCAATGTCGTCTGCCGAGATGGCGATGACTATCTCCGCCTCGTCCTTCATCTCAAGCAGCATTTTCACCTTGCTGTCGGGCTGGAAGCCGGGCAGAACGCGGGAGGCATGGTAGTCGTCAAACAGCTTGCCGCCGAATTCAAGATACAGCTTACCGCCGAATTTTGATATTCTGTCGCGGATGTTCTGTGACTGCAGCTGCACATATTTAGCGTTGTCAAATCCAATCTTATTCATTTTTCTATCCTCTTTATCTCCTAAATAACAAGAAAAAATTATATACCGAAGATGAGGCTGCTGTCAATTATTTTGCACGCGGTAAGATACTTTGAAGTGCAACAAATTTTATCGGAGGTAATGAGATAATTATGACTTTTTGTACTGAAATACAGGTCCTGCGGCCCCATTACAGCCATGCCGGAGAAATCGTGAGTGCCGATCTCGCTGCCGTCGGGCAGGACAAGGCGGTCACGGTACAGCGTCATTTTTCCTTCGGCGAGGAGCTTTTCACTCTCGGCTGTATTGACGGCATAGAGCTTTAGACAGTCATCGCTGAAAACGGGCTCGTCAACGGAGTTTTCAAGCTTTTTTGCGATAATCTCTTTCTGCCAAATGCCCCAATCGAGAACGGTGTCGAAAATCATGCCTTCACCGGCAAAAAAGCCCTCGGCGGTGTAGCGCAGGGCAGTGCCGCATTCGTCACAGTGTAAATAGTCGCCCTCACTACGCATCCTGCCCTCGGCGCGGCAGTGAGGACAGATAAACAGGAAGGTCTCCAAATGCTCGGCAAGGTGCCTGCCCTTGAATTTTACGGCTTTTTTGCGCTGACGGTCGTAGGCGTTTTCAAACAGGTCACGCTCTATAAGCTCCTGAACCGCCTTTGCCGAAATCGAGCGCAGATACTCCGGCTCGTAGACCCCGACTATCGACCCGTGAACCTTGCCGCGGCGTATAGAGCCGCCTGCCCAGCGCGGATTTGAAAAATAAGTTCCCTCAAGGCGATAAGTCACGAGCTTTGCCCCCGAAAGGCGCACCATTTTGCCCGTTGCCGGCGTAATGGGTCTTGTCACGCCGTCCCACGAGCGGTTGCCCTCGGGAAACAGGCAGACATCGTGGCCGTCATGCGTATGGCGCAGAATACTGCGCACGGTCGAAGAGGCGCTACCGCCCTTTTGACGGGGGATTATCTCCGTTGCCCAATGCAGAAACGCACCTGCTTTCGAGCGCAGGATATGCTCGCTTGCAACGAAGTACAGCGGCTCGGGAAATGCGCAGGCGAGAAAGAGCGGATCAAGGTCTGCGTTGTGGTTGGGCAGAACTATCATAGGCCCCTTTTCGCGGCAGATATCTGTGTCAAAATTAAACAATAGCCATGCCGCCGCCGAGGCGAGGGGTCTGATACCCTTCCACAGCAGAGCGTGTCGTTTGCGTGCCTGCATCGCGCTTACCTCCGGATAAGATCCTGATTTTCATTTTACAACAAAATATCCTGTCGTTCAACATTTTGACGCACTGATTTTGTTACATACTTATCTCTTATTTCTCTTTTTTTATTCATATTTATGTGCTATAATGTATTCTGTATAATAATCTGAAAACACGAAAGGCAAAAACAATGAGTTTTTTAGGTAGATTATTCGGCAGCCACACAGACCGTGAGCTTAAAAAAATATACCCGATAGTCGATAAGATCGAGGCACTTGAACCGCAGTTTCAGGCATTGAGCGACGATGAGCTTCGGGCAAAGACAAACGAGTTCAAAAAGCGCTACAGCGAGGGCGAGGATCTTGACGATCTGCTGCCCGAGGCATTCGCCGCAGTCAGAGAGGCATCATGGCGTGTTCTCGGCATGAAGCCGTTTCGAGTTCAGCTCATCGGCGGCATCGTTCTGCACCAGGGACGAATTGCCGAGATGAAGACCGGCGAAGGCAAAACCCTTGTAGCCGTCCTGCCGTCATACCTCAACGCGCTGACCGGTGAGGGCGTCCATGTCGTCACCGTCAATGATTACCTTGCACGCCGCGACAGTGAGTGGATGGGCAAGGTGCATCGCTTCATGGGTCTGTCCGTCGGACTTATAGTTCACGGCCTTTCCAACGAGGAGCGCCAGGCGGCATATAATGCCGATATTACCTACGGCACGAATAACGAGATGGGCTTTGACTATCTGCGTGACAATATGGCGATTTATAAAGAGAACATGGTTCAGCGCGGCCATGTGTTTGCCATCGTCGACGAGGTCGACTCCATCCTAATCGATGAAGCGAGAACTCCGCTCATTATTTCCGGTCAGGGCGATGAGAGCACCGACCTGTACCGTCAGGCAAATGACTTTGTCTCAAGGCTCAGGAAGAAGGTCTATGCCAGCACCGACTCCAAGGAGGAGGAAGACGAGAATGTCGATGCCGACTACATAGTAGATGAAAAAGCGAGGACCGCTACGCTCACCGCAAGAGGCATCGAAAAGGCAGAGCGCGTTTTTAATCTTGAAAACTACTCTGATATCGAAAACTCGACCCTCACCCATCATATCAATCAGGCACTCAAGGCGCACGGCATCATGAAGCGCGATATAGACTATGTCGTAAAAGACGGCGAGATACTCATCGTTGACGAGTTCACGGGCCGTATCATGCTCGGCCGCCGTTACAGCGAGGGTCTGCATCAGGCGATAGAGGCCAAGGAGCATGTCGATGTTCAGCGCGAGAATAAAACTCTTGCGACCATCACCTTCCAGAATTACTTCAGACTTTACGACAAACTCTCCGGCATGACCGGTACCGCCGTAACCGAGGCGGAGGAGTTTGCTGCCATTTATCAGCTCGATATTGTCGAGATACCCACGAACAAGCCCGTTGCGAGAATCGACTGGCCCGATGTCGTCTATAAGAACGAAAACGGCAAAAATAAGGCCATAATCGAGCAGATAATCGCCTGCCACGAAAAGGGACAGCCTGTTCTGGTCGGTACAATATCCATCGAAAAGAGCGAGTATCTTTCAAATCTGCTTAAAAAGCGCGGTATAAAGCACAATGTGCTCAACGCAAAGCACCATGAGAAGGAAGCGGAGATAGTCGCGCAGGCAGGCAAGCTCGGTGCGGTCACCATAGCTACCAACATGGCCGGCCGCGGTACCGATATCATGCTCGGCGGCAACGCCGAATATCTGGCGAAAAACGACCTGCGCAAGGCAGGCTTTGCAGACGAGGTCATCGCCGAGGCTACCGGTTATGCCGAGACCGACGATGAGGAAATTCTCAAGGCAAGAGCGATGTTCCGCGAACGCATGGACGAGCACAAAAAGGTCTGCTCCGAGGAGGCCGAAAAGGTCAAGGCCGCCGGCGGCCTGTTTATCTGCGGCACCGAGCGCCACGAATCACGCCGTATCGATAATCAGCTGCGTGGCCGTTCCGGTCGTCAGGGCGACCCCGGCGAAAGCCGCTTCTTCATTGCAATGACCGATGATGTAATGCGTCTTTTCGGCTCGGAGAGAATGATGAATATGATGGAGACCCTCGGCGTTGACGAGGACACCCCACTTGACCACAAGATGCTTTCCGGCGCTATCGAGCAGGCCCAGAAGACCGTTGAGAGCCGCAACTTCCAGACCCGTAAATCCGTTTTGGAATACGACGATGTTATGAACACCCAGCGTAACATTATCTATGACGAACGCCGCAAGGTGCTCGACGGTGAGGATATCCGCGACAGCATCCATAAGATGATATCCGAGTTTATCTCCACCACCGTGAACGACGCTCTTGCCGGCGGCACTGCCGAAAATCAGGAGCATCTCAACGAGGTTTGCGCACCCTTTGAAAAGTACTTCCTCAGACGCGGCGAGATAACGATGGACTCTCTCGGCGGCAAGGCAAAGGCAGAGGCAATTACCGATGCCGTGAGCGAGGTTGCCGAGCGGGTTTACGCCGAAAGAGAGAAGGCGTTCGGCCTCGACCCCAACGGTGTGCCCATCATGCGCGAGATAGAGCGCGTTGTAATGCTCCGTGTCGTTGACGAGTATTGGATGGATCACATCGACGCAATGGCAGAGCTCAAGCGCGGCATCGGTCTGCGCGGCTACGGCAATGTCAAGCCCATCGATGCCTACAAGCAGGAGGGCTTTGATATGTTCGAGGCGATGATAAACGGCATCCGTGAGGAGACTGTGCGCAGAATTTTCACTATCCGCGTCCGCAAGGAGCAGGCGATAGAGCGCAAGGCGGTTTCCAAAAATCAGGCTGCCAATGTCGGCGGCGAGGTCGTCAAGAAAAAGCCCGTCAAGAAAGCTCCCAAGCCCGGCCGCAACGACCCCTGTCCCTGCGGCAAAATGAAGCCGGACGGCTCACGCAGGTTAAAGTACAAGGAGTGCTGCGGCAGCAAGGAGTAAATAAGCGGTCTTTTTCCGCCGATACTGCGTTGCGCGGCTTGGAAATACTTTAAGTATTCCCTGCACCGTGCGCCTTGTCTCGACGAAAAAATCCTCGCTTATGCAGATTAGAGGTTGCGGTCTTTTTCCGCCGACACCGCAAAATTCTTCGACCCATTGCAAACACAAGGAGCATAAATGTTCACAGAAAACAGCCACAAAAACTGCATATACTTAACCAGCGACAAAATATCCGCCCGCCATATGTTCACCACGCGCACAGGCGGCGCGAGCGAGGGCGTGTGGGCGTCGTGGAACTTCGGTGAAAACCGTGGAGACGACCCCGAATGCGTAAGAGAAAATTACCGTCTTGCCGGTGAGATTTTTGGCTGCACGGCAGATGATTTTGTCGTCACCAGACAGGTGCATGAGAAAACTGTGCTCACAGCTTCTCACGAAGACCGCCACACTCTGGGCACGGCTGTTCCGTATTCCGCCGACGGACTTGTAACCGCCGAAAAGGGTCTGCCGCTTATGATTTACATTGCCGACTGCGTTCCGGTACTGCTGCACGATGCAAAAGCCGGCGTCATCGGCGCGGTGCACTGCGGCTGGAAAAGCTCCGTTGCGGATATTCTCGGAGTCGCAGTGGGTAAAATGATAGAGCTCGGCGCAAGTGCCCAAAACATCCATGCCGCGATAGGCGAGTCCATAGGCAAGTGCTGCTTTGAGTGCGACGATGATGTGCCGAACGCGGTGACGAAGTATCTCGGCGGTGAGGTCGAGGGACTGTTTGAAGCTAAGCCCAACGGCAAGACCCATGTCGATCTGCGCGGGGCAAATAAGCGCAGACTGCTGCAATTGGGGCTTCGCGAGGAGAATATAGATGTGTCCTCCGAGTGCACAATGTGCAAGCCGGAAAAATATTGGTCGCACCGAGGCACAAACGGTGTGCGCGGCAGCATGGCGGCTGTCATAATGCTCGACTGAAAGGATAAGCTATGGCAACAAAAGCAAAAAGAATAACGGCGATGCTGCTTGCTGCGCTTTGCATCCTGTCGGTGTGCGCCTGCGGCAATGCCGCCGAAGACGATTATGTCAAGGGTCAGACCGCCGGCAAGGATATCAGCCAGTCGGTCGCTGCCGACGATGTGTTCACTCTCAATTACAGCACAAAGTACAGCATGAACCCCATGATTGCAACGAATACGAATAATCAGCTCGTATGCAATCTCGTGTACGAGAACATGATAGAGGTAAACAATAACTATGAGGCCCTGCCAAATGTAATAACCGAGTGGAAAACCTCCGACGGCGGCGTGCATTGGGTGTTCACCGTGGACACCTCGCGGCGCTTCCACAACGGCGAGCAGATGACGGCGAAGGATGTTGCTTACTCTCTGAATATTGCCATGAACTCGGAACGCTTTGCGAAAAGGCTCAACTGCGTCATCGGCTGCGGAGCAAACGATGAAAAGACCTTTTCCGTCACACTGAGCAAGGCGAATATGCTCCTGCCAAACCTCATGGCGGTGCCGGTTATCAAAAACGGCACCTACGGGAACGATTACCCCGACGGCACCGGCCCTTACAAATATGCCGATGATCACAAATCGCTCGTCAAGTTTGAAAAGTACCCCAATGCAGCAACGCTCCCGCTGGATGTGATCTATTTAAAGGAGTACAACACCGTTGACTCCACCATCTCGGCGTTTGAGGATTCGCTTCTGGATATCGTCATGAACGACCCCAGCGCGCCGACAAATCTGGGCTACGGCAGCTCAAATGAGATACGCGGTTTCAACACAACGAATTTCCATTACATCGGCACAAATATCGAGGACAGCGAGATGAGCTATGACGGTCTGCGTTTTGCACTCAACTACGCCTTTGACCGCGAAAGCCTCGTCGAGCAGTTCGGCGGCTTTGCACTTGAGGCAGCTCTGCCCGTAAGCCCTGCCTGCTCGTTTTACAGCGAAAGCTATGCAAAGCAGTTTAACTACAACACTAAGCAGGTGCAGCAGATACTCTCCAACATGGGGCTCAAGGATTACGATGAGGACGGCTTGCTGGAGATGAAGGTGGGCGAAGAGGTCAAGGAGATTGACCTTGACTTCATAGTCTGCAATGCCAGCAGTATAAAAACAAATGCCGCAAAGAAATTCGCCGAGGACATGGCAAAGCTGGGCGTTAAGGTCAGCGTTCGAGAGCTAAGCTGGTCGGACTATAAAGCCGCGTTGGATGCGCGAGAGTTTGACCTTTACTATGCCGAGGTCAGGTTAAATCCCGACTTTGACCTCTCGATGCTCTTTAAGCCCGAGGGCAAGCTCAACTACGGCAATGTCAATGACGAGATGCTTATGGAGCTTATCGGCTCCTATCTTGCGGCGCAGACAAACGATGAGAGAAAAGAAGCCTGCGCAAATATGTGTGCGCAGATAATCAATAAGGGATATATAATTCCTCTGTGCTTTGAAAAGCATCAGATGATAACCCACAGAGGTGTTATCGAGGGCATCAAGGCCTGCGAGAACAATCCTCTGCTGAATTTGCAGAACTGGACCGTGACCTTCGGCGAGGTCGAGAAGAAAACAGACGAGAACAATAAGTAACCGCATTTGCGGCAGAACGGAGAATCAAGATGACAGATAAGGAGCTGCTCAGTCTGGCAAGAGAGGCATCGTCAAAAGCATATGTGCCCTACTCAAAATTTGCGGTGGGTGCCGCGTTGGAATGCAGGGGCGGCAAGGTGTTCACCGGCTGCAATGTCGAGAACGCCGCCCTGGGTGATACTATCTGCGCGGAGCGCACTGCCTGCGTCAAGGCGGTCAGCGAGGGATACAGGGATTTTCTGCGCATCGCAATTTATGCCGAGAGCGAGGGCTATTGTATGCCCTGCGGCTCATGCCGGCAGTTTTTGTCGGAATTTGATAAGCACGGCGACATTGAGGTGCTCGCCTCCAGAGCCGACGGCCGATATGTGAGCTATCGCCTCCGTGAGCTCATGCCGCATACATTTAATTACTGATATGGAGCTTGAGCAGTTAAGAGCTTTCCTTGAGGTCGCACAATGCAAGAGCTTTACGGCGGCTGCACATCGAATGTTTGTCAGCCACTCAACCGTGAGCAGGGAGGTATCGGCACTTGAGGCGGAGCTGGGCGTGAGCCTTATCGACCGTGGCAACCGGGTTTTCGGACTGACCGAGGCGGGGGAGAGATTGCGCGTCAGAGCGCAGGAGCTTGTTGCTCTTGCCGACGATATAGAGCGGGAAATGCGCGATATATAATGTAATGTGCGGTATATTTCCACTCTCGTAAGCTTTGCACAAAAAAATAAGTGAAATTTCTACGAAAAATACAAAAAACGCTCTTGACACCAAGGGCGTTTTTTGCTATTCTAAGTGAGCGCCTGTGCGTTGCTGACGGGCGTATTATGCGATGAAGCGGGAGATTGCTCGTTTCCGAGGTAACTTCCGTGGAGTATGTCCGGTGCCGAAAGGCACATAATCGGGCGGCTGAAGCGTACTGCACATGGCGTATATCGTCTGTACGGTATCAGACCGGCTCAAAAAGGCCGGTTTGTTTTTCGGACAGAGTCTGATACGCACGGTTGAGTGTGCAAAATTGTGCTTCATCCGTACGGGACTTCAAGACAGTACCCAATGCTGTCGAAAAAATTCGTACGAAAAAGGAGAAAAAACATGGCAAGCAACAAGAACATGATCCGTATCCGCCTCAAGGCCTATGACCATCAGCTCATCGACAAGGCAGCAGAGACTATCGTCGAGGCAGCCAAGCGCACCGATGCAAAGGTCTCCGGCCCCATCCCTCTGCCTACCAAGACCGAGGTCGTCACCATCCTCCGCGCTGTTCATAAGTATAAGTACAGCCGTGAGCAGTTTGAGCGCCGCACTCACAAGCGCCTGATCGATGTAATGGCTCCCACTCAGAAGACCGTCGAAGCCCTTATGTCCCTCGAGCTGCCCGCAGGTGTTGAGATCGAGATCAAGCTCTAAGGCACAGCACATACCTCATTAACCCACCCACAATTTTATCAACAACCCATTGTCCGTAACTTGCGAATGCGGACGGGTTAAGTTGCCAGCCTCTGGGCAGGACCTAAGCGAGGCAACCAATAACCGAAGGAGGAAAAAATAATGAAGAAAGCCATTATCGGCAAGAAGGTCGGCATGACGCAGATCTTCGACGAAATGGGCAAGGTCATTCCTGTAACCGTTATCGAGGCAGGCCCCTGTGTGGTCACCGCCAAGATGAGCGAGGAGAAGGAAGGCTACAGCGCAGTCCAGCTCGGCTACGAAGAAGTAACCGAAAAGCACATCTCCAAGCCCGAAGCAGGCCATCTCAAGAAGGCCGGCGTAGGCATGATGAAGCACCTCAAGGAGTTCAAGCTCGAGAATGCGGCAGAGCTGAATGTCGGCGATGTCATCAAGGCCGATACCTTCGCAGAAGGCGATAAGGTCGATGTCACCGGTACCAGCAAGGGTCACGGCTACGCAGGCGTTATCAAGCGCCACGGCGCACAGCGTACCCCCACCAGCCACGGCGGCGGCCCCGTTCATCGCCACGCAGGCTCAATGGGCTCCAGCACCGACCCCAGCCGTATCTTCAAGGGCAAGATCGGCGCAGGCCACATGGGCGTTGACCAGGTCACCGTTCAGAACCTTGATGTCGTCAAGGTCGATCCCGAACTCAACATGATAGTTATCCGCGGCGCAATCCCCGGCCCCAAGGGCGGTCTTGTTTATGTAAAGAGCACCATCAAGACGGCACCCGTCAAGAAGGGCGAGGGCGCAGGCATCAGCCTCAACCCGCAGAAGGCATCTGCCCGTGTCAACCCGCAGAAGGCTTCCGCACGAAACAAGTAAGGAAAGGAGAGTTTCATAAATGCCTATTACTAATGTTTACAACATGGCAGGCGAAAAGGTCGGCGAGATCGAGCTCTCCGATGCAATCTTCGGCATTGATCCGAACAAGTCTGTTCTGCATGATTCCGTTAAGAACCACCTGGCAAACTGCCGTCAGGGCACCCAGAGCGCACTCACCAAGGGCGAGGTTTCTTACACCACCGCAAAGCCCTGGCGCCAGAAGGGCACCGGCCGTGCCCGCGCAGGCTACAAGGGTTCTCCCGTATGGACCCACGGCGGCGTAGCATTTGCTCCCAAGCCCCGTGATTACAGCTACACCCTCAACAAGAAGGTGAAGCGTCTTGCTCTCAAGAGCGCACTTAGCGTAAAGGCGGCAGAGGAAGCCATCATCGTTATCGACGACCTCAAGGTCGAGGAGATCAAGACCGCTGCTTTCGCTGCATTCCTGAAGAACATCAATGTATCCGGCAAGGCACTCGTTGTCACCGAGAATGTTGACGAGAAGGTCGTCAAGTCTGCACGCAACATCGCAGGCATCACCACCACCATCGCAACCATCCTCAGCCCCTACATGATTCTTAACAATCGCAAGCTCGTTGTCTCCAAGGCAGCACTTGCAAAGATCGAGGAGGTGTACGCATGATGAAGACCGCTTATGATATCGTCATTCGCCCCATCATCACTGAGCAGTCCATGGAAGACCTGGACATCAAGAAGTACGCTTTTGAAGTCGCAAAGGACGCAAACAAGGTCGAAATCAAGAAGGCAATCGAAGAGATCTTCGGCGTAACAGTTATCAAGGTAAACACGATAAATGTTCGCGGCAAGTCAAAGCGCACCGGCGCATACCCGATGGGCAAAACCGCCTCTTGGAAAAAGGCAGTCGTCAAGCTCAGTGAAGACTCCAAGAACATTGAGCTGTTCGAAGGCATGGCATAAGGGGAGGAATAAGAATGTCTATTAAAACTTACAGACCTACTACTCCGGCCCGCAGACAGATGACCGTTTCCGGTTTTGACGGTGTTGACAAGCACGCAAGACCCGAGAAGAAGCTGACTGAGGTCCTCAAGAAGAATTCCGGCCGTAACAGCTATGGCCGCATCACCGTTCGCCATAAGGGCGGCGGCAATCGCCAGAAGTACCGTATCATCGACTTCAAGCGCAACAAGACCGAGATGGAAGCAGAAGTTCTGCGCCTCGAGTATGACCCCAACCGCAGCGCATTCATTGCACTCGTTGAGTATACCGACGGCGAGCGCCGCTACATTCTCGCTCCTGTCGGCCTGAAGGCAGGCGACAAGGTCGTCTCCTCCGCAGCAGCCGACATTAAGCCGGGCAATGCTCTGCCTCTGGCAAACATCCCTGTTGGTACCGTTATCCACAACATCGAGCTCTACCCCGGCAAGGGCGCACAGCTCGTTCGTTCCGCCGGTGTTGCTGCACAGCTCATGGCAAAGGAAAACGGTATGGCCACTGTTCGCCTCCCCTCCGGTGAGTACCGCAAGGTCCGCATGGACTGCTTTGCAACCATCGGTCAGGTCGGCAACATCGACCACTCCAACATCTCTATCGGTAAGGCCGGTCGTAAACGCCACATGGGCATCCGTCCTACCGTCCGCGGCAGCGTCATGAACCCCTGCGATCACCCCCACGGCGGTGGTGAAGGCAAGTCCCCCGTCGGCCGTCCCGGCCCTGTAACTCCTTGGGGCAAGCCCGCACTCGGCTACAAGACCCGCAAGACTAAGAACCGTACCGATAAGTTCATAGTCAAGCGCCGCAATGCAAAGTAAGGAGGACATAAGTAAATGAGTAGAAGCGTTAAGAAAGGCCCCTTCGCAGCTCCCGAGCTTCTGAAGAGAGTCGATGAAATGAATAAGGCAGGCGAGAAGAAGGTTCTCAAGACCTGGAGCCGTGCCACTACCATTTTCCCGTCCTTCGTAGGACACACCATCGCAGTACACGACGGTCGCCGTCATGTTCCCGTGTATGTCACCGAAGATATGGTCGGACACAAGCTCGGCGAGTTTGCTCCCACCCGTACCTTCCGTGGTCACGCAGGCAGCAAGACCGGTAAGTAAGGAGGAGATAACATGGACGAAAAGAAAATGGCAAGAGCAGAAGCTAAGTATGTTCGTATCTCCCCCCGCAAGGTCGGCATCATCTGCGATATGATCCGCGGCAAGGACGCAAATGTCGCCATGGCACTCATGCAGCACACCCCCAAGTCCGGCTGTGAGTACATGATGAAGCTCCTCAAGAGCGCATGTGCAAACGCCGAGAACAATTTTGAAATGGATCCTGAGAAGCTCTATGTTGCAGTTGCATACGCAACCGGCGGCCCCATCCTCAAGCGCGGCATGCCCAGAGCTCGGGGCCGTATGTACAGAATCAATAAGCGCACCAGCCACATCACTATTTGCGTGGCTGAGAGAGACTAAGGAAGGAGGCAGAATAAATGGGACAGAAAGTTAATCCTCATGGCATGCGTGTCGGCGTTATAAAGGACTGGGATTCCCGCTGGTACGCCCGTGCAGATAAGGTCGGCGATCTTATCGTAGAAGACTACAACATTCGTAAGTACCTGAAGAAGACCCTCTATTCAGCCGGTGTTCCTACCATTGAAATCGAGCGTGATTCTAACAAGGTCCGCATTTTCATTCACTGCTCCAGACCCGGTGTCGTAATCGGCAAGGGCGGCCAGGAGATCGAGCGTATCCGTCAGGAAGTCGCAAAGATGATCGGCAAGGATGTAGCAATCTCCATCGTTGAGGTTCGCACCCCCGACACCAATGCTCAGCTCGTAGCAGAGAATATCGCACAGCAGATCGAGAAGCGTATTTCTCACCGCCGTGCAATGAAGAACGCAATGGGTCGTGCGATGCGCATGGGCGCACGCGGCATCAAGGTCATGTGCTCCGGTCGTCTCGGCGGCCGTGAGATCGCAGGCGTTGAGCAGTACCACGACGGCACCATTCCTCTTCAGACCATCCGTGCAGACATCGAGTACGGCTTTGCCGAAGCAGCTACCACCTACGGCCGCATCGGCGTTAAGGTTTGGATCTACAAGGGCGAAGTCCTTTCCCAGACCCTCCGTACCACTCCCCGTGTGATGGACATGAACAAGCCTCAGGGCGAGCGTCGTCGTCGTGACGACCGCCGCGGTGATCGCCGTCAGGGCGGTGACCGTCGTCAGGGTGGCTTCAATCGTGGCCAGCAGGGCGGCGAGCGTCGTCAGGGCGGTTACGGCCAGCGTCCCGCAGGTCAGGGCGGCTACAACCGCGGACCCCGTCCCGCAGCTCCCAAGGAAGGAGGCAACAACTAATGTTAATGCCTAAGAGAGTTAAGTACCGCAGAGTACACCGTGGCCGCATGAAGGGCAAGGCTACTCGTGGTAACTTCGTAGCATACGGCGAGTACGGCCTCCAGGCCACCGAGCCGTGCTGGATCACCAGCAATCAGATCGAGGCAGCCCGTATCGCAATGACCCGTTACACCAAGCGTGGCGGCCAGGTCTGGATCAAGATATTCCCCGACAAGCCCGTAACCGCAAAGCCCGCCGAGACCCGTATGGGTTCCGGTAAAGGCTCTCCCGAGTACTGGGTCGCAGTCGTCAAGCCCGGCAGAGTTCTGTTCGAGATCGCCGGCGTACCCGAAGAAACCGCACGCGAGGCACTCCGCCTTGCAAGCCACAAGCTGCCCTGCAAGACCAAGATAGTTGCAAAGGGCGCTGAGTCTGAGAACGGTGGTGAATAAGATGAAGGCAAATGAAATAAGATCTATGTCCGTTGCAGACCTCGAAGCAAAGCTCGTTGAGCTGAAGAAGGATCTGTTCATGCTCCGTATGCAGCATGCCACCAATCATCTCGATAACCCCGTAAAGATTTCCGCTGTGCGTCGTGACATTGCCCGAGTCAAGACCGTTATCCGCGAGAAACAGCTCGAGCAGTGAGGAGGTAAGTCAGAATGAATGAAAGAATAACTTCCCGTAAGACCCGCGTCGGCAAGGTAGTGTCCGACAAGATGGACAAGACCGTCGTCGTCATCGTTGAGGATCGTGTCGCACACAAGACTTATAAGAAGATCATCGGAAGAACCTACCGTCTGAAGGCCCATGACGAGAATAACGAATGCGGCATCGGCGATATCGTTCGCGTGATGGAGACCCGCCCCCTGTCCAAGGACAAGAGATGGCGCGTGGTCGAAATCGTTGAAAAGGCTAAGTAAGGAGGCAGCATAAATGATACAGCAAGAGACTTATCTGAAGGTTGCCGACAATACCGGCGCCAAGGAAATCAAGTGCAT
>JAEDIN010000015.1 GCA_016292445.1 Oscillospiraceae bacterium
GAGCAGGTCTTGTCCGGCTCGGCATTTTTGAGCTTTTCCTCGCTGAAAACGGTGAGGTCGGCAAAAAAGCCTGCCTTGATATAGCCCCTGTCGCGGAGCATGAAGCGGTCGGCGGTCGCGCCCGTCATACGGCGCACGGTGTTGGGCATGGTGTCGCCCTTGCCTAAGAGCGAATCGCGCAAAAACTTAGGGAAGCAGTCGTAGATCGCCGGATTCTGAACGCCGTGCTCCTCGACCCATGCGTCGGTCATGTACAGGCAGTTTTCGTTCTTCTCGAAATCGTGGATTATCTCCTGTGTGGTGTAGGGGCCCATGTTCACCCTGCCCTGGAAGTTTGACTCCCTGCAAAGCTGCAAATACATATTCAGCTCCGACTTGCCGTATTCCTTGGCAAGCCGGGAGACCGTCTTGCCCTCGTAATGCTCGTAGCCGGGGCCTATGTAGGCAATCTCTATATCGTTAAAGCCGAAGCCCAGAAGCAGCGAGGTCGCTTTGATAAGCACGCTCAGCTTCAAGCGGTTTATGGGCTTATTGCGCTCATTTTCGCTCATGCCCTGGTACCATGCCGGCAGCACAACGGTGATGACCGACACGCCCTTGAGCTCGTTGTAGATGTCAAACTGCGCTCTGACGCCGTTTTTTCTGAGGCGGTTGATTATCTCGAGAAATTCGGGCTTATCCTTGAGCGAGCGTCTGCCGACAAAGATGGCGTGGGAGTACTGGAGCTTGAGGTTTGTTCCCTCGGATATCTCCACGAGCTCATCGACCGCCCTTAAAATATGCGACCTGCCCAAAAGCTCGGGGTACGCCATGGAAACTGCGGAGTTTGCCCTCGGATGCACGGTGAGGGGCTTGTCGTATTTAACGCACAGCGCGGCGACCTTTTTAAGCTCCTCGCTGTCGGCGTAAAGTCCCGGCTCATACATAAGCCCCAGCGACACGCCGGCTGCGCCGTTTTTGAGGTTCTCCTCCAAAATGCCGAGCATCCTCTCCTCCTCGTCGGGGGTGAGCTTGCGGTTTTCAAAGCCCGACACGGAGGCTCTCGCCGAGCAGTGGCCGACGAGGGTTGCAATATTGCACGGAGCTTTTCCGTCAACGGCGGAAAGAAGCTCGTCAACCGTGGGGTAGACTCCCGTCACCTCGCCGCGATAGCCGAACAGTCCGCCGCCTATCTTCTCAAGATTGGGCGTATCCTTTTCAAAGCCTGCCGCGGATAGTCCGCAGTTGCCGGTCACGAAGGAGCAGATGCCCTGACGGATGAAGGGTTCAAAATAGGGCAGGGAGTCTTTTTTTATCGCAAACCAGTCGTTGTGCGAGTGGCAGTCGATAAAGCCCGGAGCGACCGACAGGCCTCCGAGATCGACGATCTCGTCGGCAGGGGCGCTTATCTGTGCCGCGACCCCGGCGATTTTGTCGCCGTCAACAAGTATTTCGCCCTCAAACGGCTCTCCGCCGGTGCCGTCGTATATCCTGCAATTTCTGTACAGAGTTTTCATGCCGAATGTCCTCCTTCGGTTTTATGCCTCCAGTATAAACTCACAGTCATTTAAGGTCAATAATATACTTAAAATCCTTGAAACATATGTCCAAAATATTAGCAGATAAGCATAGTTTGTATATTGAAAACGCTGAATTTCTGTGATATAGTGAGATAAGTTTAGGAATTAACAATTTAGCACTTCGGGGGGGACCCGCTGCGGTTTCGGTCAGCCGGCAGGCGGATATGCCCTAAGCTTAGAAAGGATTGATGTAATGAGCAAGTACTCCGGATACATGGATAGAGTGGCAAAATTCGACCTTACTACCGGTAAGCTCGAGGACTATCCGTGGAGCGACAAAGAAAAGGAACTGTACCTCGGCGGCAAAATGATGGCCGCAAAGATACTCTACGACAATCTGACCGGCAAGGAAGAGGCTTTTTCCGAGGAGAATATGATCGTTATTTCCACCGGACCTCTCACCGGCACCGGCGCACCCAGTTCCTGCCGCTTTAACATTTCCACGATCTCGCCCCAGACCGGCATTATCGCATCCTCAAACTGCGGCGGCAGCTTCGGTTACTACCTGAAGAAGGCCGGCTACGACGCACTTATCCTCACGGGCAGATGCCCCGAGCATTCCTGGCTCGAGATTTATAACGACAGCTTTGTTCTCCACAATGCCGACAATGAGGACATTTGGGGCAAGCGCGTTTCCGAATCTCAGGAGCAGATCCATGAGATACTCGACCGCGACTACGGCTGCCGTGTAAAGTGCGGCATCGTCACCATCGGCCCTGCCGGCGAAAATCTCGTACGCTACTCCGGCGTATTCAGCCAGGAGCGCGCGGCGGGCAGAGCGGGCATCGGCGCGGTTTTCGGCTGGAAAAACCTCAAGGCAATCGCCGCCGCCGGCAACCACAAGACTCCCATCCATAACCCCAAGAAGACTATGGCATGGAACAAGAAGTGGACCAATCACCTGAGAAATCATCCCCTGACGGGCGACCAGCTTCCCAGACTCGGCACCGCCGGTCTTGTCAGCGGAATGCAGGCGACAAAGACCCTGGCAACCAAGAACTTTAACCAGGGCACCAACCCCGAGTTTGAAAAGGTCTGCGGTGAGACCCTCGCCGAGGACTTCAACATCACCAATAAGGGCTGCCTGGCCTGCCCCATCAAGTGCACACGCACCGTCAATGTCGACGGCAAAGAGGTCAAGGGTCCCGAGCTGGAGACTCTCGGTCTTCTCGGCGGCGGCATTCTCAACAGCGACCTTCAGAGCATCCTCAAGTGGAACTATGAGCTTGACGAGCTCGGCATGGACACCATCTCCGCGGCGAGCACCCTCGCTTACGCAATGGAGGCAAACGAAAAGGGTCTGTGGGACAACGGCCTCAAGTTCGGCGAGACCGAGCGCATCTCCTCTCTGTGGGAGGATATCGCTTTCCGCCGCGGCATCGGCGACGAGCTGGCAGAAGGCAGCAAGCGTCTGAGCGAAAAGTACGGCGGCAAGGAATTTGCCATGCACTCCAAGGGTCTTGAGCTTGCTGCATACGAGCCGCGCCACTCCGTCGGTCAGGGTCTCGGCTACGCCGTCGCAAACAGAGGCGGCTGCCACCTCAACGCCGGTTATCTTGTGTTCCTTGAGGCTCTCGGTCTGCATATCGACAGCCAGACCCCCAAGGCGAAGGCAGAGCTTACCATGCTCATGCAGGACCTGTTTGAATCCATCTCCGCCTGCGGCCAGTGCCTGTTCACCGGCTACGCGGTGTTCCCCGGCCTTGTGTTCACCCAGCCCAACCATCCGCTTACGGTCGCTCTGAACAAGGCGATAACCAAGATTGGACCTATTCTCTCACTGGTCAACAAAAACCCCGAAATCCTGTTCTTCCCGCTCTCGATCTTCCACTATGACCGTGAGATCAAGTATGCCGTCGGCATGAAAATGACCCTCGGTAAGTTCATCCGCTGCGGCGAACGCGGCTACACCCTCGAGAGATATGTCGATACCCTCTTCGGCATCACCGAAAAGGACGACAGTCTGCCCGCACGCCTCACCAACGAGCCTGAGGATCCCAAGGACGAAACCACGAAGGTTCCTCTTGACAAGATGAAGAAGGCATACTACGCTGTCCGCGGCTGGTCCAAGGAAGGCGTACCCACCGAGGCAACTCTCAAGAAGCTCGGCATCAAAAAGGGTCAGCAGTAATGGTCACGGTCAGAGTTTTCGGAACTTTTCGGCTCATAAGCGGCGTTAAGCGGCTGGAGATAGAGCCGACAAGCGTTCAGGAGCTTTTTGAGCTTGTGCTTGAAGAAGCAAAGCGGATAAAGCCCGACTCGAAGCTGACTATTAAGGATGTTAAAAGCTGCATGGTCGTTGTGAACGGCAAACGCGTCAAGTCCGACGCTGCTCTGTGTGACGGCGACGAGGTCATGCTCGTCCCCGCATCGGGCGGCGGCTGAAAATAAACGAACCTTTCGGTTTTCATATGCCGCTTATGAAAATCCGGCGTTTATTATTTTAAATCAGCGGCAGAACGGAGATTATTTATGGCTTATAAAATTACCGATAGATGCAAGGGCTGTGACGACTGCGCGCAGATCTGCCCCGTCATGGCTATCACCGGCGAAATGAAGGAAAAGCACGAGATAGACCCTAACCGCTGCATCGAATGCGGAGCTTGCTCCCATGTCTGCGAATACGAGGGCATTCTCGACGAAAACGGCAAGGCCTGCAAGTTCATCCCCAAGGAGCAGTGGAAGAAGCCCGTTGTTGACACCAAGCTCTGCGACGGCTGCGGTATCTGCGCGGAGGAATGCCCGGTTTACTGCCTCGAGATTGTTCCCAACGAGGAAAATCCCCTCCACAGCATTTCCGTGCTTAAAGACCCCGAGGTCTGCCACGGCTGCGGCGTCTGCGAGAGACACTGCCCCATCGGCGCAATCAAGATGAAATAAATCTTACATAAGAAAAAATCCCGTTCACGATGAACGGGATTTTTTCTTCTTAAACAGCAGGAATACCAGGATTATTACGATTATGATGTCGTAAAATTTCGGACCGTCGAACAAAATAATGCTCGATGCCAGCGTGACGGCGATTATGCCCGCCGAAACGAGCTTGCCCCATATGCTGCTGCCCTTTGCTATCCATGTAAACCAGGCAAACACCGGCGTAAGCAGCGTAAACGCCGCCCAGCCGTAGACAAAGTCCCGGCCCCACACGCCGTCGGTGTACTCGGCAACGATGTAGTATGTAATGAGCATACCCACGCAAAACAGGAAAACATCGAGGCAGGCTCTCTTGCGGCTGTCGCAGAATATGACGATGACAACACCGATGAGTATCCACACCGAAAGCTCGGAAAATACCGAGCAAAGCACCTGCGTGTAGATGTCCGCAAGCCTCGTCAGCACTCCCGCAATAAGACCCAGCAGGAGCATGACGACGGGATTATAGATTATCTTCTTCAACTTTTACCTCTGCCTGCTTTGCCTTTTCGTTAAGCTCTGCGCCATACTTGAGCAGCGGAGAGAGCATGAGGAACACTATGCCGATACCGAGTGTTACATCGATCTCGAACTCGTTGCCAGTGCCTGAGCCAACGGTCATGACAGCATAGACTATTGCGGAAACGATGCTTGCACCGAGAGGAACGGCTATCGCGATTATGCCGAGGCGGAGCATTTCCTTTGCGCCCTCGAAGGTGAACGGCGTGCCTGCCTTGAGCTCGTGCTTAAAGTAGACATTTACAAACTTTGCAACGACCGCTTCTGCCGCAGACACGATGGCTGCGGACACGAGCACGGCAAGCATCATCTCCGGCGTGACCGCCGACTGCTGCATCGCTTCGCCGATAATGCTCACGCCGCCGATTTTGAACACATCGATGCTGCCTGCGCCGATGCCGATGGCGGCAAATGCGCAGAGGGACGCGGTAACGACGAGCATCACAAACGCTATCTCGGCAAAAATCTTGCAGACCTTGCAGACGGTCTGAACGGTTTTAAGTGATTTATCCATTAAAATTCCCTCCGTTGGCCTCCGGCACGATTATCCATGCAATGAAATAAGCGACAACGCCGCAGCCGACCGAGGCGAGGCTTATAAACGCCCATGCAAGACGGACTATCGTCGGGTCGATGTTAAAATACTCCGCCAGGCCTCCGCATACGCCGCCTATCATTTTTTCTTTTGTACTTCTGAACAGTCTTTTTTTCATCTTTATCTCCGTGTGATTTTTTTGTCTTAGACCATTATATTGTGCTATTTTTTCCGCCGAATGTCAAGTGCCGGCTTTATACCTCGGGCATTTGTGACGGAACTTGCCCACGGTCTTTTCGCCGTATTCTATCGCCTGCTTCGGGCAGAGGTTTATGCACGCCATGCAGTGGGTGCAGTCGTCGCCCCAGACGGGTCTTCCTTCAACAAGCTTTATGTTGTTGAGTGGGCAGGAGGCAGCGCATTTACCGCAGGACACGCACTCGCCCGTTGCGTAAAACGCCTTTGCCTTCATGAACCACTTGTAATACGGCGCAAGCACCATCTTTGTCGATAGTATCTCCCAGCCCTTTGTGCCGGGGTCGTCAAACTCCTCGTGAGATGCAATTTTACCGGCGAGAGCCTCAATCTTCGGCTGAGCCGCCGCAACGATCTCATGACTGCTCTCGGGGTCGTTCATTTTGAACAAAATGAGGTAATTCTGCGGCATTTCCACCTGTGCCGTTCCCATGTACTCAAGCTCCTTATCCTCGCAGAGCTTTTTGCAGTAATAAGGAGCCGCTCCCATGCCGGAGGCGCAGGTCATGACGAAGTAGGCCTCCTTGCTGCCCTCAAGCTTTGCCGACGCTATAAAGTCCTTGAAAATCAGCGGCGGTGCGGAAACATAGATGGGGCACACGAACACCCACGGCTTTTCACTTTTAAGCTCCGCCTGCGTGCCGGACTTAATATACTTTACGGCATCGACCGTTTCATCGCCGATAAGCTCGGCTATCATCTCGGCGCAATATCTGCTGTTGCCGGTTCCGGTGAAATATACTACCATTTGCCTCTCCTTTTATTCCTTGCCGAAGCATTTGTAAATGTATTCTTTGAAGCTCTTATCGCCCGTTTTGTCCTTGCCGACAAGGTCGTGGCTGAGCGTAAACTGCGAAAACAGGATGATATCGTGCTTGCCCTCTTTTTTTATCTTCGGCAGATTTGCTAGAACGCCGAACAGCCACTTGGGGACATACTTTATAACCGTCGGCTTGCCGGCAGCATCAAAGCAGAGCTTTGCCATCTCCTCATAGGTATAGGTCTCCTTGCCGCCGACCTCGTACACGGCATTCGTGTCGAGCATATGCTCCGCGATGAACGCGGCAAAATCGGGACAATCGACCACATTCGCCTTAACTCCGCCATAGCCCTTGAGAAGCTGCATCTCACCCTTTTCGATGTATGGTCTGAACACCTTTACGATGTCGTAAAAATAGCCCGTTGGCCTGTAAATGACATAGTCCGTGTCGCCGGCCTTAAGCTCGTTTTCGACCATGAGCTTGGCATTGAGCATGGGAATCTTTGCCGCGTCGGGGTTGTCGCAGGCGATGACGGAGATGTAGTTGAACTTTTTGACCCCTGCGCGCTTTGCCTCGTTATAAAGATTGATGTTGCCCTTATAGTCAACATCGTAGCAGTCAAGCGTTTTTGACGCGCCAGTAAGTCCCACGGTACTTATGAGCACCTGCGCACCCTCGCACAGCCCCTCGAGCGTAGACGGGTCGTTTACATCGATCTGCGCGAAGGTGTACTTCCCCTCAAGCCCTCTATCCGCTTTTCCTTTCTGCCTGCGGCAACGACCTCGTGGCCGTCGGCAATCAGCTTTTTAAGTATCTCCGCACCGAGATTTCCGAACGCTCCTGCAAGAACAACTTTCATACCGTACACTCCTATACAGAAAAATATGTTAATAGTTTATCATAAAACATTGCCGTTTTCCACAGTTATTTGACAGTTTTTTTAGATTTGTCTATTAATCATTGACAAATCCTCGATTTTCCAATATGATTAAGGAAAGTCAAAAAAATATCAAAGAAAGGTCGGTTCAATATGGGCATCCTAATGGCAATAGTTGACTTCATTCCGGTATCTTTGTTCCTCATTGCGGCAATTATTTTACAGCGTGAGCTTTACTATATGATGAGCAAGGGAGCGTTTGCCCTGTTCTCCGCCGGCACTATCACCGTTTTCGTCGCCGGCTTCTTCAAGGCAACCTGGAAGCTGCTCTATGCGCTTAATATCTGCGATTTCGTTGCGCTCAGTCAATGCTTCTTCCCCATGCAGACCGTCGGCTTCGTGCTCGCCGCCTCGGGTGTTGTCGCCATGCTGTGCCATAAGCAGGGCAAGGGTACGGCGTACAGCGTTGCGGTCGTGCCTGCGGCTTTTACGAGCAGTATGCCCTTTGTGGTGCTGATGGTGCTCGGCGTTGCGGTACTCGATGCTTCGCTGTGCGTGGTTGCGAAGCGTCGCAAGTGCGTGGGCGCAATCGTGCTTTTCCTTGTATCCTTTGTGTTCATCATGGGCATGGGCTATCTGTCCAGCCGCGATTTTACCGATCCTGCGATGAACTGGCTTGCCGAGGGTGTCAACACCATAGGTCAGGGCTCATTCCTCGCCGCAGCGCTGCTTCTCAAGAAAGCAAAAGCATAAGCACGGACAAAACGCACCGCCCTTGGCGGTGCGTTCTTTTTATCTATGCTGCTGTGCGGCGGTGAGGATATTTTTCATCAGCATCGCCCTTGTCATCGGACCTACGCCGCCGGGTACGGGTGTAATAAACGCCGCTTTCTTCTCGACCTCGTCAAAGACGACATCCCCGAAGAATTTACCTGTTTCGGGGTCACGGTTCATCGCAACATCTATGACCGCCGCGCCCTCCTTTACCATGTCCCCGGTTATTAGCCTCGGACTTCCGGCTGCAACGACCAGAACATCTGCCTGCCGCGTCATTTCGCCGAGGTTTTGCGTGTGGCTGTGGCAGCAGATGACCGTGCCGTTTGCGCGGAGCATAAGCAGTGCCATAGGTCTGCCGACAATGTTGCTTCTGCCGACCATGACACAGACCTTGCCGTCAAGCGATATGCCGTACTCCTTGAACATTTCCATTATGCCCGTCGGCGTGCAGGGCCAGAGCGCCGGCTCGCCGACTATCATTCTGCCGACATTCATCGGGTGGAATGCGTCAATGTCCTTGTCGGGCTTTATCGCGTTTATCACGACGCTTTCGTCAATATGCCCGGGCAGAGGAAGCTGAACTAAAATACCGTCAACGCTTTCGTCGTCGTTGAGCTTATCGACAAGCGCAAGAAGCTCCTGCTGCGTGGTATCCTCGGGCAGATCGCACCTCACGCTGTCGATACCGCATTTGACGCAGTCCTTTTCCTTGTTGCGCACATATATCTGCGACGCGGGGTCGTTGCCCACAAGCACGGCGGCGAGCTTGGGCTTTCTCGGAAGCTTTGCCGCCTCCTGTGCGACCTCGGCGCATATCTTTGCGGCAAGAGCCTTGCCGTCAATAATTACAGCCATAAAAATCACCTCTGTTATGCTTCTGATTTTATCAAACAGCAAGCCTTTAGTCAATAATGGCGCTTATGCTTGATTTTTTGTCCTCGTGTGGTAGAATAAAATTCACTAAGTTGAAAGCGAGGCTCAACATGAGCAAATTAAAATATCTTATTCGCCGCATTGCCGAAATGAATTATAAGCAGATGTTTGAGAAAATCGACGAGGTTCACAAAAAAAGCGGCAAGTGCAAGCTGTTTATATTTTTTGACATGGTCTACTGCGGTCTGGTGTATCAGGCAGGCTACATGGATTATGCGCTGTTTGAGATGTATAACCTCAACCGCGCGCAGCGTAAGACCATTGTCACGAGGGGCATAAACAACGGCTTTATAAAGCGGTTTAACGACCCGAAGTATATGCCCGAAATCGAGGACAAGCTCAGATTTCCCAAAAACTTTTCCGAGTTCATGCACCGTGACTGGCTGGATATATCCGCCGCCTCAAAAGAGGAGTTTGACGCATTCGTCGCAAAGCACCCCGTCTTCATGGCAAAACCCGTTGACGGAATGTGCGGCAAGGGCATAGAAAAGATTAACGCCGCCGAGTTTGAGGGCGATCTGTTCGAGCACCTCAAAAGCGGTCACCGGGTGGTGCTTGAGGAGTGCGTCGTGCAGCACCGCGACCTCATGGCGCTGCACCCCGATTCCGTCAACACCTGCCGCGTCATCACCTTTACAAAAGGCAGCACGACAAATGTCGTCGCGGCGTATCTGCGCATAGGCAACGGCAGATTTGTCGATAACTTCAACAGCGGCGGTATGGTCGTGCCCGTCGAGGAGGACTGCGGCAGGATAATCTACCCGGCACTCGACAAGAGCCACAATCTTTACGAGGTGCATCCGCTGACCGGAGTTGCGATAAAGGGCTTTCAGATCCCGCTCTGGGATGAGGTGCTGGAAATGGTCAGGAAGGCGGGACAGGTCGTGCCGCAGGTCGGCATAGTCGGCTGGGATGTGTGCGTTACGGATAACGGTCCGCTGCTCATCGAGGGCAACGACTTCCCCGGCCACGACATTTATCAGCTTCCGCCCCACCGTACCAACGGCATCGGCGTGCTGCCGAAGTTCAAGCGCGCAATGGGCATTGAGTGATGAGTATATGAAAATCTCCCATCCGGTGGATGGGAGATTTTTTGCTTTTTCAGCCTATTATTACAGCCTATGGTCTCTGGGCAGGTTGTCGTAGTGCCTCATCATGGGCTTTTCGAGTACCTTGACGAGCTTGGTGTCGAGATTAAACCAGTAGGCGGCAACGGTGAACAAAAACAGTGAAAACACTGCGATGGATGTATTTCTCAAAAGCTTCATTGTCATACTCCTTTACCAGCATTCATCATCGTCGAAATCAACGAGCGACGCATCGACGGGTGTCTCGTTCATAACGGTCTGCATGAAGGTGTTAACATCGTTTCGCATTTCACGGCGGCTGATGGAGGTCGGGTCCATGAGGTCCTGACGGACGGTGCACATATGGATACCGCGCTTTTTTGCGCCCTCCTCAAAAATACCGTTTATTGCGCCGACACCCTTGCAGGATATCTGGTCGAACAGGATTATCATGTCGCAATTGTATTCCTCGTACTTTTTCCACAGGTCATCGACCATGACCTCGTAGCCGCCCTTGGTGTGGGCGCGCATGGTGGAGGTCTGGAACATCTTTGCGATGCCGAAGAGCATATTTTCACGACTGGAGGTGTCTATCTGCTCGGTGCCGTGGATGTCAATCATCTCGCAAACGCTGTCGATACCCCAGCAATTGAGGAGCCAGTTGTTAAAGTTTGCGTAGTTGTTGCACGGGGTGTTCCAAAGCACCGCTCTGTGCTTGATGGTCTTGGGGCACTTGTGCTGTGCGACCTGCTTTGCAAGAATCTTGTTGACCTTAAGGTCGTTATCCAAAGCCTGCTGTACGCCGCAGACAGCCTGATGCTCGAAAATGCGGTAGAGCCATGCGGTAGAGCCGGTGTGGGGAGGATACTCGGTGCGGTTGTACTCCCACTTTTCAAACTTTGCCCTGTTCTGTGCGTTCCAGATCTCGCAGGCCTCCTTGAGCTTATCCCAGTCGTACCTGTTGCCGGTGTGCTCCTCTAAGAACTCCACGGCAGACTTGAATTCCTCAACGGCATATTCCTGAACATCGTCACGCAGCCAGCGCAGAGGAACATTTATCGGCTGCTCCGGCAGACCGTGGCGGCGATACTGAACGGCGGTGGTCATGATACTGCCGTCGCAGGGCATATTGCACGAGAGCATACAACAGCCTATCTTGGGGAAATCGTCCTCGATGGCGACGCCTGCCTCGTAAGACGGCAGCGGACACACATCCGCGGGAAGTCCGTAAAGCTCGGACTGGCCGATGTAATGCACGGGGGTGTGCTGATTGATAAGGGAGGGCAGGTAGACGGGGAACATCTGATACAAGATGACAGGATTGTCGGGCAAGCCTCTGCACATGAGCTGCGGAACAAGCTCATCCATGCAGATTATCTTCTTGCTCAGCTCCTCTGCCTTCTTGCTGCCGGGATGCAGATTCAGGTCTGCGCTGAAAATGGTGTCAAACTCCTTGGTGACGACCTCGGCAAGGTAGTTGAGATTGTATCTCGCGCCGCGCAGTCCCGCGCCGCGCTGACCCTCGCATATTCTGTCAAAGAAGGAGGGAACTGTGAGATAGGTGTACATCCAGCGATATCTCAAAATCGCCTTGACATTCTGAATGGGGTGACCGAGTGCCCATTTGATGAGCTTGCCCCAAAGCACGCACCACTGACCGTAGTCAAAGGCGGTGTCCTTTAAGCCGCGCCATTCACGGTGCTTGTAAATGCCGGTCTTGTCCTGCATATTGTTCGCCATGCCCCTGCTCATTCGTCCTTACCTCCCTTTGTCTGAATTTTCTTAATCTCCAGGCTCTCGACAAACGCCTGTACACGGGTCGAAAGCTGACCCGAGCCGCGCACGACATACTCACGGTCGATACCGATGGTGGGCACGCCGTATTCCTCTCGCAATATCTCGGTGTTGAGCATACGCTCGTAGCCCCAGAAATCGCAGAACTTTGCCTGCTCGTAGATAACGCCGTCGGCGTGGTATTCCTCAACGAGCTTCTTGACATACTCTCTGCGCTCTGTAACCTTCTCGCCGGACATGAAGCGCGGACATTGGTTGGTTTCAAGATAATTTCTGCAAACCTGAGTCAGCGCGTCCTCGGTGTCGTTAAGCTCGATGCGCTGGCGGCCGGGATATGAGCCGAAGCAGTAGCGGTCGGCGGCGACATAGCAGCGGCAGTTTTCGAGTATCTCGGAGAACGCGTAATCGTCCAGCTCGCTGCCGACAACAACAACTCTCGCTCTCCAGCGATTGACCGCATCCGGCTCGCGCTGTTTGAGCTCCTCGAGAGTCTCACGCAGGTAGGGCAGGATGAGGTAGGTCGGGCAGGTGTAGCTTGCGATGGACAGAATGTGGAACTCTCTGGGCGTGATGACGGAATTTTCCGCCTTGCGAAGCTCGGAGAGCTCCTCAAAAATTCCGCACATCTCGTTGTGCATTGCAACTGCCTTGCGGATTGCCTCGTCGGAGACATCAACGCCGTACTCTGCGTTAAGCTTATCGAGAAACTGCTTCTTTATCTGACCTATGTACATCTTCAAACCGTGCGGCGATACCTTTAGCGGCGCGTCGATGATGCCGTAGTCAAATTTGGGATTATCGATGAGCTTCAGCTCGTGGAAATTCTCGACCACTCGCACCATCTGCTGACAGGTGTCGGAGGATGCGTAGAAGTCCAAGAAGTTATAGCCGCCCTCGAACGCTCTTTCAAACAGCGCACGGGCATAGCCGCAGATGAAGCTGGTCATGTAGTACTGACTGATATCCAGCGAGCCGGTGTTTGGTGCGCTCAGGCGAACGCTGAAGGCGTTGCCGCAGTTGAGCAGTACCTCGGGAACATAGTAGCAGGTGTAGCCCACCGCGACCTTTCCCTCTGCCTTGGCCTGCATGACAAGCTCGTTGTTTGCCTGTTCCAAAAGCTGCTCAAAGAATCTGATATGTTTCAGGTCTTTCATTTTTTCCCCCTACATTTTATTTTGCAAACCGACAAAATCGCAAGGCACCTGTCAGCGGTGCTTAATGTAAAAAATAATAATGCTGACAGACGACAGGCGCTCGACTCCCGTCGGCTTACAAAATTTTTGCTTTTTGTGTATCTAAGTCATTTTATCACAAAAAGATTGTCAAAACAATCACTTTCCTTGCGCTTTTTTCTCTTTTGTCGCCGCGGCAAAGGCTTTCCAGCCGCCCTTTTCGCGGTTTACGACCTTGAGCAGCGCATAGACCTGCTCGTCGTTTAGAAAATCGGTCATGCGTGCAATGTTGCGGTAGGGCACATCCATGATGTACATGAAGTTGTTCGCCGCCGTTTTCTTGCCGCAGAGCATGAGCGCAGCCCTTATGAGACGCACGGCGTTATATATCGTCCTGCCGAGACCTCCCTTCAGATACTCGCCCTGACTTACGCAGTCGTTAAACTCAAAGGCTGCGTTTCTGTCCCAATTATGCGGCGGAACGGGCCTTTGCAGGAGTGCCTCGAAGCTTGCGTCGGAAACGGACTTTATATCCGCCGTGTAGTACGGCTCAAACAGCTTGTCGGCATAGGGATTTTCGGTAACGCCGTCTTTTGTGACGGTACCGCGCAGTCTTATATCGCGGCTCGACGCGCCGATGAGAATGTCATATCTTCCCGCTTCAACGACCCAGTCGTTATGTTCGGTGCTCCATATTGCAAAGCTGCGGTCGTTTAATTTAATTTCGCCGCGCTTTTTCTCACCCGGCTCAAGCTCAAGCCGCACGAAGCCCTTGAGCTCCTGCGCCGGTCTGAACGCGCCGTTCGTTTTCGGCGCAACATAAAGCTGCGCGACCTCCGCGCCTGCCGTGCTTCCCGTGTTTTTGACGGCAAACGACACGGTGTCGCCGTCGATTTTAAGCTCTGAATATTCAAAGCTCGTATAGCTAAGGCCATGGCCGAAGGGGTACAGCACGGGCTTTTGCGCGGTATCGAAATAGCGGTAGCCGACATACAGGCCCTCGCGGTACTCAGCCGTTTTCTCTCTGCCCGGAAAATAGGGGGCCGAGGGCATATCCTCGTAGCGCAGGGGGACGGTTTCCGACAGCTTGCCGCTGAAATTTGCTTTGCCGCTAAGCAGCCTCGCCATTGCCGTCGCGCCCGCCTGACCGCCGAGGAAGCCGTGAACGACAGCGGCAGCCTTGTCCTGCCACGGCATTTCCACCGCACCGCCGCAGGACAGCACAACAACGATTTTTTTATTTACCGCGGCAAGCGCGTTCAAGAGCGAAAGCTGATTTTCCGGCAGGCGCATATTTTCTCGGTCGATGCCCTCGGCTTCGCTGCCCTCGTCAAGACCGAGGAACAACAGCACCGTTTCGGCACGCATGGCAAGCTCGCAGGCTTTGGCGCAAAGCCTTGTACTGCTCTTGCCGCTGCGGTCAAAGCCCGTCTCGAAGCCGAGCACCTTAAGGCCCTGCGCCTTGAGTGCGTCGAGCGCGTTATCGACCTTGGTGGAATTGACAAGAGAGCTGCCTGCGCCCTGATAACGCGGCGTTTTCGCAAAATCGCCTATGACGGCGACGCTGTTGGCGCTTCTAAGCGGCAGAATACCGTTGTTTTTTAGCAAAACCGCCGTTTCCTCGGCGAACTTTGCGGCAAGGCGATGGTGCTCTGCCTTGTCGTAGTGCTTGTAGTCAAAGGCCTTTCGGGTCTCAAACACCATATCGAGAATTTTGTCTATCCGCTCGTCGAGAAGCTCCTCGCTTATCACGCCGTCGCGCACAGCCTGCGCAATGTAGCCGTCGGTCTGACCGCCGGAATAGGGCATTTCGAGATTATCGCCGGCGATGAGTGCCTTGACCCTGTCGTTGTTGCCGCCCCAGTCGGTGACCACCATGCCGTCGTAGCCCCACTCGCCGTATAGGATATCCTGCAAGAGGTGGGTGTTTTCATTGGTGTACTCGCCGTTTAGGCGGTTGTACGAGGTCATGACGCACTTTACTCCGCCCTCCTTGACCGCCGTCTCGAACGAGGGCAGGTAAATCTCGCGCAGAGTGCGCTCATCGACAACGGAATCGTTTGACATTCGCCGCAGCTCCTGCGAATTTGCCGCAAAGTGCTTGACGCAGGCGGATATGCCGTTTGACTGCACGCCTCTTATCAGCGCGGCGGCCGCCTTGCCGGACAAAAAAGGATCTTCCGAGAAATACTCAAAGTTCCTGCCGCACAGGGGATTGCGCTTGATATTGCAGCCGGGGCCTAAAAGCACGCTGATGCCCTCGCTTGCCGCTTCAAGTCCCAGTGCCCTGCCGAGGCGTTCTATCATATCCGCATCCCACGAATTTGCAAGGCTCACCGCCGTGGGATAGCAGGTCGCGGGAACGGACTTATTAAGCCCCAGATGATCCGACTGCCGCTCCTGCTTGCGCAGACCGTGAGGGCCGTCGGAGAGCAGCATCGAGGGAATACCCAGCCGCTCCACGGGCTTGGTGTGCCAAAAGTCAAGTCCCGAGGTCAGTCCCGCCTTTTCCTCGAGGGTCATTTTGTCGATAAGCTCTTTATATCTCATGTGCGCATCTCCTAAGCTGTTTTCCTTATTATAAATGCTTTTGCCTTGCTTTTCCATAGGGAAGTTCGGTTGATTTAGTAATATTATTGTGCTACAATGACAAACTGTGACAAATTCCGACAAAGGGAAACCGATATGAAAACTTCGCTGATGATGATAATTAACCCCGCTGCAGGCAGGGGCGGTTACAAGCAGGGACTCCCCGAGGCGCTGAAGCTCCTGAGTGACGCAGGCTATGCGGTGTCGCTGTTTTTCACCGAATATCGCGGCCATGCCACCGAGCTTGCTTCACAGTACGGCGCGAATTTTGACAAGCTCCTGTGTCTCGGCGGCGACGGCACTCTTGCCGAGGTCATCGCAGGGCTTATGACCCTAAACAAGCGTCCGCAGGTAGGCTATATCCCCATAGGCACGGCAAACGACATTGCCCGCACCCTCGGGCTCGTGAAAAACGACATAGCAGGCGGAGCAAGACGGTTTATAGACGGCAAGCCCCTGCCCTTTGACACGGGTGTGCGTGACGGCGGATATTTTAACTATGTCGCCGCCTTCGGCGCATTCACCGAGGTCAGCTACGCAACTCCGCAAGACGCAAAGCAGAAGCTGGGTCAGGCGGCGTATCTCATCGGTGCGGCAAAGAGCTTAAAAAGTCTCAAAAGCCGCCATGTTCGCGTAGTGTACGATGACGGCGAGATAGACGGCGAATTTCTCTACGGCGGCGTGTCCAACTCCTACTCAGTAGGCGGCACGGTCGAGCTTCCGCGCGACATGATAGACCTCGGCGACGGAAAGCATGAGCTTATCCTCGTAAGAAAGCTGCCAAGCGCCGCGGCGGTTCTGCCGCTGGCGGCAAAGGTCGTGATAAATCATGATTTTTCCAGCGAGAGCATCATCATTTTGCAGACCCGCAAGGCGAAATTTATCTTCGACGAGCCGGAAACCTGGTCCTTTGACGGCGAGGACGGCGGCGCACACCTCGAGATATGCTTTGAAAACTGCCCGCAAGCAGTCGAGATCATATGCTGATATAAAAAAGCAAGCTGATAATCCAGCTTGCTTTTTAATTTTTTCCGAGAGCCGTCGCCGTGCGGGCGAAAATCGGCCTGCGGGAATTATTCTTCCTCGACCCAGCCGGTCCGCTCCAGCTCTCCCTCCTTGTCCCATAGAAAATCGACCTTGAACTCCTTGCCCTCGGCGATGCGCCTGAGGTTTTCGATGTGCTTTAAAAACACCGGCACGGCGACCGAGCCGAGAATGGCAGAGCCCTTCCAGTTGCCGGTCTCGAAGCCGTGGTAGAGAGGGTATGCAACCGACAGCGTGATGGGCACAAGGCAGATGTAGCGCGTTGCCATTAAAAGCACGCTTTCAAAAAACAGCATGGTTGCAAAATCGTGTACGCTGAAGGCGAGTATCTCGCCGCCGAGGCAGGCAAGTCCCTTGCCGCCGCGGAAATTGAGCAGCGCGGGGAACATATGCCCGAAAACGCAGGCCGTGCCGGCAGTCTCACCGGCGCAATCGCATTTCGGGAACAGCCTGCGGCTTGCTATGACGGACACGGCCGCCTTGCTGATATCAAACGCCATTACGAACGCTCCGGCTTTTTTGCCCTCGAGCAGAATGGTGTTTGACGCGCCGGGATTGCCCGAGCCCTTTTTGCGAATGTCGTAGCCCTTGCGCAGTCCGATGACATAGGCGGGATTGAGCATTCCGATAGTGTAGCCTATACCTGCGCAGGCAAGTGCCTGCAAAAATTTCTTTTTTATTTTCATTTCATAAGCTCCTTTAGCAATTCCTCCGGCGTATCTACAACGGCTGCAAACGAAAAGCTCTCCAAAAGCCGCCGCTCACGAAAGCCCCACGACACCAGTATGCACCGACAGCCGGCATTTTTTGCGGTCCGGGCATCGACATCCGAGTCGCCGACATAGCAAAGCTCGTCTACCGTGCAGCCAAGCGCCTTTGCCGTTTCAAAAACGGTGTCCGGCGCGGGCTTTTTGCGCACTCCCGCTCTTTCCCCGACCACATAGTCGAACACTCCGGGGAAATAGTGCTCGATTATCGCCTTTACCGGCTCATCTGCCTTGTTTGACACTACGCCGAGCAGATAGCCCTGCGCCTTGAGCTGCACCAGCACCGCTTCAATGCCTGCATACGGCGCGGTTTTGACCGTGCAGTGTTCGGAATAATACGCCTTGAAGGTGTCGAAAACGCGGTCGGTCACGGGCTTATCCGTGCCCTGCGGAACGGCTCGTTCAACAAGCAGTCTTATGCCGTTGCCGACAAAATTGCGCACCTCGTCAAGGCTGCGTTCTGGAAAGCCTGCTGTGCGCAGAGCATAGTTCACGGCAGTGCGCAGATCCTCGAGCGTTTCAAGCAGCGTGCCGTCCAAATCAAAAATTATCAGTCTTTTCATGCAGCGTCACTTCCTTCCCGAATTGTAATATATCTGCTCCAAAAATTCAATAATGTTTAAGAATAATCGATTGACCTGCATTCGATTAGATGGTACAATATGAAAAAATTCGACGAAGCGGAGGTGTCTGAATTGGAGGATAAAACCATTTTTGAGGAACTGCTTGAGCGCTCACCGGAGCAAAAGGCGGAGGCTCGCAAGACCGATAGAGCATATCATTTGCTCTCTCAGGGCTATTGGTCCGAGGCGGACGCTCTGTTTGACGAGATTCTTGCCGATGAACCGAACAACAGCGAAGCTCTCATGGGCAAGCGGCTCATTTCGAGACAGGCGCGCATCAACCGCCGTATGGACAGTCTCGACGCCAGAGCTTATAAGACAAACGCAAGGGCCAAGGGCAAGAGCAAAAATCCCCTGCGCAACAAGGCAGTGCTGTGGGTGGTAGTTGTTATATTCCTGCTGTGCTGCGGTTTTGCGGCGGCATCGGTAGCGGGCGTTCTGCCCGAGGCTCTCGACTTTTTTGACGAGCCCAAGCCCGTCGTGACCGAGGCTCTGCCCACGCCGACTCCGACCCCTACTCCCACGCCGACGGAGAATGTCAAAACCGCAGACGAAATCTACAACGAATATATGAACGGAATTTCGCAGTGACCGCAATTATCTGCCGCTGCCGGCGGCAGGTCATTTTGAACAAAATCGGAGGCTCCGTCAGCAGCAGCTCTATGAGCCGCTGCGGCTTGAATGAATTTGAGCTTGCCGTCAAATGATTGCTTTGAAAAAACCGAGGTGAAAATCACCTCGGTTTTTCGTTTTTTTACAATAAAAGCTCTGCGCTCATTTCGGGATTTACGGTCTGGGCGCACTCAATGGTGAGCGCGGAGGCTTTCATGGCGGCGGCCGCTGCCGAAACATGGTCAAGCCCCTGAACACCCGCCCAGACGATGGCCGCCGTTGCGGCGTCACCGCAGCCGGTGGTGTTTATCGCGTTCACCTTTTCGCAGGGCAGCTTCACGACCTCCGAGCCCTCGGCGGCAACAATGCCGTCAGGCCCTAAGCTCACGAACACCCGCTTTACTCCGGTATTAAGCAGCTTTTCGGCGGCAAAAAGCGAGGTTGCCTCCCCCGTCATGCTCTTTGCCTCAAGCTCGTTCGGCTTAAACGCGCAGAGCTTGCCGAGAGCAGGCTTGAGCCTCTGAGCCTTTGAGCAGGACACGGGATCTGCGTACAGGGGCGCGGTGACATTTTTCGCTATCCACGCTATCGTTTCCTCGGTGAGGTTGCCGTCAATGACCACGGCATCGGCGGCATTGAGCTCGTCAAGGCAGCCCTTGAGATATTCGGGGGTTATGCTGCCGGAAATGTCGGTATCGGCAACGCCGACGAGCATTTCGCCGTCTGCATCGGTCACATACAGATAGCTCGAGGTGCGCCCGCCGCTTATGCGGCGCGTCATGTGCATATCGAGCCCTAAGTCGCAGCAGTTTTTATACAGGCTCTCGCCGTAAAAATCGCTGCCGATGGCGGCGATGAACTTGACCTTTAGCCCCAGCAGGCACAGATTGTGCGCAATGTTCCTGCCCACGCCGCCCGGAGTGAGGCTGATAACTCCGGGGTTTGAATCCTTGAGCCTCGGCTCGTCGTTCGGTCTGCCGCAGATGTCCATATTTACTGCGCCAATCACTATTACAGTTTTATCTTCCATATTCCCTCTGCGTATTCACTGACCGCTCTGTCGGCGGCGAAAATGCCGGCCTGTGCGGTGTTTATTATCGAAAGTCCGGCCCTTTCACCGTCGTCTGCTATCGTTTTGTACATTCTGTCATGTGTGGCGACATAGTCGCGGTAGTCGGCGATGAGCATATATGGATCGCCGCCGTACAAAAGCCCCGACACAAGGTCTGAATAGCTCTTGCCGTCTTTAAATCCGCGGCTGAAGCGGTCGAGCACCGCCATAAGCTCGCCGTCACGGGCGGCATACGCCTTCGGGTCGTAGCCTGCTGCTTTGAGTGCGGTGACCTCGTCGGCGTGCAGACCGAACAGGAACATATTCTTATCGCCCAATCTCTCATGCATCTCGACATTTGCACCGTCAAGCGTGCCAATGGTGACTGCGCCGTTGAGCATGAGCTTCATGTTGCCCGTGCCGGAGGCCTCCTTGCCGGCGGTGGATATCTGCTCGGAAACCTGAGCTGCCGGCATGAGAGCTTCTGCTGCGGAAACGCGGTAGTTTTCCATGAAATAGACCTGCAGCCTGCCCTTGCACAGGGGGTCGCTGTTGACATCGTCTGCAAGCGACAGGATAAGCTCGATTATGCGCTTTGCGGTGTAGTAGCCTGCCGCCGCCTTTGCGCCGAACACAAAGGTTCGCGGCGTAAACTCCGTATTGGGGTTTGCGCGCAGCATATTCTGCAGGCGCGTAATGAGCATAGCGCACAGAAGCTGACGCTTATACTCGTGCAGACGCTTGACCTGAACATCGAGTATTGCGTCGGTGTTGAGCTTAAAGCCGTCCTGCTTGCGGGCAAAGGCGGCAAAGTCCTGCTTGTTTAAAAGCTTTATCTCGTTTACCCTATCCCTCACGGCAGGCTCATCGGCAAAATCGACAAGGCGGATCAGTGTTTCGGGTTTCAGCAAATAGCTTTCCCCGCCCAACAAATCGCAGACAAGTGAGTTTAAGCGCGGATTTATCTGTGCCAGCCAGCGGCGGTGGTCGATGCCGTTGGTGACATAGGTGAAGCGTTCGGGTCTGAGCTCGCAGACATCGCGGAACAGGTCTGTTTTGAGTATCTCGCCGTGCAGGGCGGAAACACCGTTGACCTTGAAGCAGGCGGCAAGGCAGAGATTTGCCATATGCACGCCGTCATCCTGAATGATGAGGTTTCTGCCGACCTTTTCGCTCTCGCCGAATTTTGCGCGCAGATACTCGCACCAGCGGCGGTTGATTTCGCACAAAATCTCCCACACACGGGGCAGCAGCGTCTGTATAAGCTCCTGCGGCCACTTTTCGAGCGCCTCGCTCATGACGGTGTGGTTGGTGTAGGCAACGGAAGCGGTTACTATCTCCCACGCCTCATCCCAGCCGAGGCCGTACTCATCCATAAAGATGCGCATAAGCTCGGGGATAACGAGGGTCGGGTGGGTGTCGTTTATCTGAATGACATGGTGCTTTGCAAAGGTGAGAATATCGCCGTAACGCTCCATGTGCTTTCTTACTATGCTCTGGGCAGTGGCGGACACGAAGAAATACTGCTGCTTTAATCTGAGCTGCTTGCCCTGAATGTGGTCGTCGGCAGGGTACAGCACCTTGGTGATGACCTCGCTCATGGTGCGCTGCTCAAGGCTCTTTACATACTCGCCCTCGGAAAACAGGTACATATCCAAAGCCGTGGTGCTTCTTGCATCCCAAAGTCGCAGGGTGTTGACCGTATCGCCCTTGTAGCCGGCGATGAGCATATCCCTCGGTACTGCGGTGACGGTGGTGTAGCCGATATGCTCGGCGTGGTAGTGACCGAAGTTATCCCAGTGCGGCACGATATGCCCGCCGAAGCGCACCTCGACGGCTTCGTCAGAGCGGGTGACAAGCCAGCTCTCGGCTGCCGAACGCCAATCGTCGGCGACCTCGGTCTGTTTGCCGTCCTGAATTTTCTGGCGGAAGATACCCAGCTCGTAGCAAATGGAATAGCCCGTTGCCGGAATGCCCAGCGACGCCATGGAATCCATGTAGCAGGCGGCAAGTCTGCCCAAGCCGCCGTTACCGAGGCCCGCGTCGTTTTCCTCCTCGAAAATATCGCTTGCGTTTCTGCCGAGGTCGGATATTGCGCCGATGAGCGCCTCGGAAATGCCGAGGTTGAAGGCGTTTTTCATCAGACTTCTGCCCATGAGAAACTCCATTGACAGATAATGCACCTCGCGGTCTGCTTTTTTGTCCTCGCCGAAGGCGAGCAGGCGGCTCATTATCTCGCGAATTACTATCGCCGAGGCACGAAACACCTGATCGTCGGTGGCATTTTTACTTGTAACACCGAAGTGCGCGCAGAGCTTATCCTCTATTGCCGAGCGCACCTCGTCACGGGAAATCTGACTTTTATACATCGGTACTCCTTAGATCTTGCTGTTTTTCGGAATTACTATCGGGAGCTTTTCGCTGCCCATAAGCGTCTGATACGGCGACACGCGCGAATATTTATCGGCAATGACGGAGTTTAAGATAACACCCTCGCCGATGTTGCAGCCGCGCATAAGGATGCAGTTTTCTATCTTAGCGCCCTTTGCGATGCGCACATCGGAGGACAAAACGCAGTTTTTGACCTCGCCCTCGATGATGCTGCCGTCGGAAATGAGGCTGTTCGTGACAAAGGCGCCCTCGCCGTAATAGGTGCTGACATCCTCGTGGCTTTTTGTGCGCACGGGTCTTTCCTTCGGGAAAAGCTCGGCGCGGCACTCGGGCTTTAACATATCCATGCTCGCGTCAAAATAAGTCTCCAAGCTCATGATGCGCCTTGCGTAGCCCGGGTGGAGGTACACGCCCACCTTGCCGCCGCTTGCCAGATACGCCGCTATGGCGTCACGGTGGAAGTGATAGTGATTTGCCGCGGCGCAGGCATCCATCATGGAAACGAGCAGCTCCTTTGAGATTATATATGCCTCGAGCGAGGCAAGCCCCTCGCCGCCCACGGTCTGATTAAATATCATATGCCGCGCAAAGCCGTCGGCATCGACGACATAGCGGTGGTGGCGGTATTCGGGTGTGCGCTCGGTGCATATGGCGGTTATCTCCGCGCCGCTTTCTATATGCCGGCGCATGGCGGCTTTAAGGTCTAAGTTTGCCGCAACATTGCCCTGCACCATAACGATATACTTGGCTCTCAGCTCGCGGATATAGGTCGAAACAGCGTTAAGCGCCTCGATAGTTCCCGTGTAATCGCCCTTGTGATACTCGGGCAGTCCGAACGGCGGAAGCATACGCAGACCGCCTATCCTGCGGCCCATGTCCCAGTCCTTGCCGCTGCCGATGTGGTCCAGCAGTGACTGATAATCGCGCTGCATGATGACGCCGACATCCAAAACACCGGCATTCATCATCGATGAAAGGGCAAAGTCTATAAGCCTGTACCTGCCGCAAAAGGGCAGAGATGCGGCGGTTCTCGTTTTCACAAGCTCGCCGAGGTCGCTTACCGTGCCGTAGGCAAAGATTATTCCGTGAAAATCAGACATTTTCAGACCTCCTCCGACTTGTAGATCATTGCGCCGGCAGGCACCTGTGCCCCCTTGCGTATCTCGATATCAGGGCCGCAGGTCGCAACGCCCCAGCCCTCGCTTCCGTCGGGAGCGGCACCCACATGAGCGCCGGCCTTAACGACGGTATTCTCGCCGATGATGGCGTATTCGACCGTTGCGCCGTCCTCGATCACCGCGCCGGGCATCAGCACGCTGTACAGAACCGTTGCATCCTTGCCGACATATGCCGAGTTTGAGAGCACGGAGTTTTCGACATTGCCCTCTATCACGCAGCCCTCGGTGACGATGGAGTGGACAATGCGCGCATCCTTGCCCGCGTAATGCGGCGGCATACCGACCGGTCTTGAGCGAATGGGCCACTCGGGGTCGTAGAGATTTATGAGCGTGGTCGAGAGCATATCCATGTTTGCGTCCCACAGGCTGGTTATCGTGCCGACATCGCGCCAGTAGCCGTCAAAGCGGTACGGCCACAGCTTTTCACCGGCACGCAGCATATTCGGGATTATATTTTTGCCGAAGTCCTTGCTCGAGGTCGGGTCGTTTTCGTCCTCGATCAGATACTTGCGGAGCTTTTTCCAGTTAAATATATAAATGCCCATAGACGCAAGGTCGCTCTTGGGCTGCTTGGGCTTTTCCTCAAACTCGGACACATAGCCGTCCTCGCCGAGGTTCATTATGCCAAAGCGCGTTGCATCCTCCATGGACACCTGCAAAACCGCAATCGTGCAGGCTGCGTCGCGGTCAATGTGCTCACGCAGCATTTTGGCGTAATCCATCTTGTAGATGTGGTCGCCGGAGAGGATGAGAACATTGTCCGGGTCGTACATCTCAATAAAGCCCATGTTCTGATAAATGGCGTTTGCCGTGCCGGAAAACCACGAGCCGTTTTCCCCGGCAGTCTGGTACGGCGGCAGAATGAACACTCCGCCGTCGGCAGAGTCGAGATCCCACGGCTGACCGCCGCCGATGTAGCTGTTAAGCCGCAGGGGACGGTACTGCGTTAAAACACCCACGGTGTCTATGCCGGAGTTTGCGCAGTTGGACAGCGGAAAATCGATTATCCTGTACTTGCCGCCAAAGGGCATATTCGGTTTTGCAACATTCTGCGTCAAGGCGTAAAGGCGTGAGCCCTGACCGCCTGCGAGCAGCATTGCGATGCAGCTTTTCTTCATGCTTTTTACCTCAATTAAATTTGTTCATTGCCCTGTCGGGACCTTCGGTGATATAGCATTGCACCGCCTTAGAAACGCGCTCGGCAAGAGCCTGCATATCCTCGGCGTCCTTATTTTTGAAGGTGCTCAGCACCCAATCGGCCATATCGTAATCCGGATGCGGAGCTGCGCCCACACCCATGCGGATTCGCGGAAAATCCTGCGTGCCGAGGTGCCGGATTATATTCTTCAGCCCGTTGTGGCCGCCCGCCGAGCCGCTTTTGCGGATGCGCAGCTTGCCGATGGGCATCGCGACCTCGTCGGACACCACGATGACATGCTCGGGGCTTATTTTATAAAACTTCGCCGCCTGCCCGACCGCCTCGCCGGACAAATTCATATAGGTCTGCGGCTTCATAAGAAGCACCTTTTCGCCGCCTATCGTGACCGTGGCGGTCAGTGCCTTGAAGCGCAGCTTGTTTATCGCAATATTAAATTCCTTTGCCATTGCGTCGGCCGCCATAAAACCGGCATTGTGCCTTGTTCCGTTATATTTGGTGCCGGGGTTGCCGAGGAATACGACAAGCCATGTTACACCCTGCGGACTGCGAAATCTATCAAACACGAGCATACCTCAAAAGCATTTTTGAAAAAGCCCCTTTTCAGGGGCTTTTTTATAGGTTTTTATTCAAACAGATTGGAGATGGACATTTCCTCGTAAACACGCTGGATTGCCTCGGCAAACACCGGTGCTACGGACATATACTTGATCTTGTCGGAAGCGGGCTTGTCGGCAGGATAAGGAATGGTGTTGAGAAGCAGCAGCTCCTTGATGACGCTGTCATTAATACGGTCGATCGCAGGGCCGGACAGAACGCCATGGCTTGCGCAGGCATAAACCTCCTTTGCGCCGCCTATCTCAACGATGGCCTTTGCAGCGCCGCACAGAGAGCCGGCGGTATCGACCATATCGTCGAGCAGAATGCAGGTCTTGCCCTCGACATTGCCGATGATGTTCATGACCTCGGACTGATTTGCCTTCTCACGGCGCTTGTCAACGATCGCCATGTTGCAGCCGAGCTTCATGGAGAAGTTACGCGCTCTTGCGGTGCTGCCTACATCGGGGGATACGACCATGATATCGTCGTTGCCCTTGCCGTAAATGTCAAGATAGTGCTTTGCGAAAAGCGGTGCGCCGAAAAGATTGTCAACGGGGATATCGAAGAAGCCCTGGATCTGGGCTGCGTGCAGGTCCATCGTGAGGACGCGGTCTGCACCTGCTGCGGTAATGAGATTTGCAACCAGCTTTGCGGAGATGGGGTCACGGCTCTTTGCCTTGCGGTCCTGACGGGCATAGCCGAAGTACGGAATAACTGCGGTGATGCGGCCTGCGGATGCGCGGCGCATTGCGTCGATCATGACAAGCAGCTCCATGAGATTGTCGTTAACCGGCTTGCAGGTGGACTGAACAATGAATACATCGGTGCCTCTTACGGGTTCATGCAGTGAAATTGAACACTCGCCGTCAGCGAAGTGGGAGCAGGTGCTGTCGCCCAGCTCCTTGAAAAGATGTGCGCAGATAGCCTTTGCCAGCTCGGGGTTGGAATTGCCGCAAAATACCTTGATCTCTTTACCGTGGGAAATCATTTTTAATCGTCCTCTCTGATTATATCTGTTTTTATCGTCCGAAACGATATCATCTCCATGGTATTATATCAAACACTGCCGCAAAAGGAAAGAGGGCGCGGCATATTTTTTAGCATTTACAAGCAGGATAATATCGTGTATAATACTTTAGCGATTTTGTGAGATTATGTATTTAAGGAATGATTGAAAATGCTTGAATTTGAAGAATATAAGCAGAAGCTCAACGCGCTCAAGCCCACGCTTGACGGTCTGCGCGACGCTCTGCGCCTCGAGGCCGCCGAAAAGGAGATCGAGGAGCTTGAGGGTCAGAGTGCGCAGGACGGATTTTGGAACGATGTCGAAAATTCGCAGCGCGTGCAGAAGCGTCTGAAGCAGACTAAAAACAAGGTTGAAAATTATAACCGGCTGTGCACGGCTTGGGACGATCTCATGACCCTGTGCGAAATGGCTCTCGAGGAGGATGACGACTCCATGCTCCCCGAGCTTGAGTCGGAGTTTGCCGCTTTCCAGAAGCGCCTTGAGGAGACCCGTCTGGGTACTTTGCTCACCGGCGAATATGACGCGAACAACGCCATTTTGACCTTCCACGCCGGTGCAGGCGGCACCGAGGCGCAGGACTGGACGCAGATGCTCTACCGTATGTACAATATGTGGGCGGAGCGTCACGGCTACACCGTCAAGCTCATGGATTATCTCGACGGCGATGAAGCGGGTATCAAGAGTGCCACCATCATGATTGAGGGTGAAAACGCCTACGGCTTCCTCAAAAGCGAACACGGCATCCATCGCCTTGTGCGCATCTCCCCCTTTGACGCCTCCGGCAGACGCCACACCTCCTTTGCCGCAGTTGAGGTCATGCCCGAGATAAGCGACGATAACGAGATAGAGCTGCGCGAGGAGGACATCAAGATGGATGTCTACCGTTCTTCGGGTGCAGGCGGTCAGAAGGTCAACAAGACCTCCTCGGCGGTCAGACTCACCCACATCCCCACCGGCATTGTCGTTGCCTCGCAGGTCGAGCGCAGCCACTTCCAGAACCTCGAAAACTGCAAAAATATGCTCCGTGCCCGTCTTGCGGAGATAAAAGAGCGCGAGCATCTTGAAAAGATATCCGATATCAAGGGCGTGCAGATGAAAATCGAGTGGGGCAGCCAGATACGCTCCTATGTTTTCATGCCCTACACCCTCGCCAAGGATCACCGCACCGGCTTTGAAAACGGCAATATTCAAAATGTCATGGACGGCGATATCGACGGCTTCATCAA
>JAEDIN010000071.1 GCA_016292445.1 Oscillospiraceae bacterium
GCCAATAAGCAGATAGCCGATGCCGAGCTTCAGATAGAACAGGGCAAGCAGCAGATAGCCGACGGTAAGGAGCAGCTCGCGGCAGGTAAGGAGCAGCTCGCGGCCGCAAAGCAGCAGCTCGATGAGGGCGAAAAGCAGCTTGCGGCAGGCAAAGCGCAGCTTGACGACGGAAAAGCCCAGCTTGCCGATGCAGCAGAGCAGCTTGCGGCAGGCAAGCGCAAGATGGCAAACAACAGCGCAACAATGGCAAACGAGCTTGAAACCCTCGAGGAGATGGACGGCGCACAGGAGATAGTTGATGCCGGTATAAAGATTCTTCTCGCAAACGACGGCATAGCAGAAAAGGTCAGCAACAGGGAAGACTACGACGAGGTGCTTGCAGCGGCAAGCGAGTTTGTCGAGCAGGAGGCTGAAAATGTTCAGCAGGAGCTCAGAGTTCGTCAGCAGCTTTACTCCCTGCTCAGAATACTCAGCGTCGTCTGCATCGTCGCAGGCGCGATGGGCGCAATCGCCGCATTCCGCCCCAAGTATCAGACTCTTATAATTGCGTTTATCCTGAGCTGTGCCGCCGCCTTGAGCGCCGTTGCGCTTAACATCTACGGCTATGTCAATGATTACCGCTACTTCGTATATTCCCTCGGTGAGGGCGACGGCGACGGCTCGCTGCAGTTTGCCGCAATGATCGCGATTTTGATAGCCGCACTGCTTGCCGCGCTCATATGCCTTGCCTGCACCAAGGCATACAAGAGGGGCGTTACAGCTCCCGTTGCAGCCGCGCCTGCTGTCGCAAAGCCGGCAAAGGCTGCGAGGGCAGAAAAGCCCAAGCGCGTCAAAAAGACCGATGAGGACGAGGACGATGAGGGCTGGCAGAGCATAAAACCCGAAAAGGCCGAGGATAAGGCAGCGGAAGCACAGGTGATTAAACCTGAGCCAAAGACCGAGGCTGCAAGCGGAGAGATTCCCGCGAACCTCATCGAGCGTATGCAGGCGCAGACCAAGCGGCTCAACGAGGAAACCGAGCGCATGGAAAGCGAGAGCCGCCGCAAGGACTTCGAGGAGGCCCGCCGCGAATACGAGGAGGCCCTCCGCAAATTCGAGGAAGCCCGCAAACGGTCAAATTAATTATACATCACAAAACGGCAAACCATATAGGGTTTGCCGTTTCGACAAGCTGAACAGACGGTCAGATGACCGTCTGTTTTCTTGGTGCTCCAGCGGAGATTCGAACTCCGGCTTTATGTCGCACTTCGTGCGAAAAAGCCGTTTGATTTGATTTGCCTGTCGGCTCGCCGCTAAAGCGGCAACCGCCGACAACGGCAAGTGTCCGGAGTTCTTGCCGAGAGCCTTTTTATAACACTTCTTCACTATTTACTGTTGCCTGTTACCTGAAAACAGACGGCCATCTGACCGTCTGCTTTCTTGGTGCTCCAGCGGAGATTCGAACTCCGGACACCCTGCTTAAAAGGCAGGTGCTCTGCCTACTGAGCTACTGGGGCATATTTAATTGGCTGGGATGGCGGGACTCGAACCCACTATATCAGAGTCAAAGTCTGAGGTGTTACCATTACACTACATCCCACCATCTTTTATGGGCAGAGGCCGGCACTTGACCGGCCCCTGTGTATGGGGTGGGTAAAGGGACTCGAACCCTCGACACCCGGAACCACAATCCGGTGCTCTAACCAACTGAGCTACACCCACCATATTTTTAGTTTTGGCACGCCAAGAGGGATTCGAACCCCCGACCTACTGCTTAGAAGGCAGTTGCTCTATCCTGCTGAGCTATTGGCGCATATATGCTCACTCGCTCAGTGGAGCGGGTGATGGGAATCGAACCCACGTATCCAGCTTGGAAGGCTGGTGTTCTACCATTGAACTACGCCCGCAGGGCCGTTCCTATGTTCAGCCTAAAGATAATACCAATAATTTTGTGTCTTGTCAATATTTTTTGGGCAAAAAAATATATTTTTACTACTATTCTTTTAAGTTTTCTGTTGCCAAGTCGGAACAAGTTATGTATAATATCTTCGATTGTAAACGAACTCAAGGAGGCAATGAAATGATTGAGTTAACCATGCAGGTAAGTGATTTTGACTATACAGAGACGCTTGATAACTTTCTCCCCGACCTTATTCGCATCCTCTCCGAGGGCGATGATGTCAATCCTCTGATCCGCAAGGCAGTCGGAGCGTCTCCGGAGCTGTCGAAGAAGATTGTCAAGGGCGTTCTCGCGGCGATGAGCCAGAAGCAGAAGGAGGCTCTGACGGTCAAGTTTTTGAATGTCTATGCCGAGAAGCTCGTAGCGCAGGTCAATGATGTCGCCGCCAAAAACGGCATCGTCATCACCCTCGACAACGCAAGAGCAACGATAAAGTAAATTATGCTCAAAACCCTCCGGATTTTCCGGAGGGTTTTGCTATACCGTCGTATATCAGTATGCCACGCCCCAGTAGATCATGTGCTTTGCTTTCTTGCCGCAGATGGGGCAGGTGTCGCCGAGGTTCTCCTGCTCGAAGGGGATGCAGCGTGAGGACATTCCCGCCTGCTCCTTCATCTTCATCTCGCACTCGAGCTCACCGCACCACATGGTCTTGATGAAGCCGCCCTTTTCCTCCTGAAGCTGCTTTGCTTCCTCAAGAGAGTGCGCCTCAAAGATGTGCTCGTCAAGATTCTTCTTTGCCTTGTCGAACAGACCCTGCTGAACGGTTTCGAGCAGCTCGTGAATCTTGTCGCCAATCTCGTCGAGGCTAACGGAGACCTTCTCGCCGTTATCGCGGCGGACCGCCATGCAGAGGTTGTTTTCGATATCGCGGGGGCCTATCTCGATGCGCAGAGGCACGCCCTTCATCTCATACTGCGCGCACTTCCAGCCGAGGCTGTTGTCGCTTGTGTCTATCTTAACGCGAACACCTGCCGCTTTAATGGTTTCATAAAGCTCGGTGGCCTTTTCGATAACGCCCGGCTTGTGCTGCGCGACGGGAACAACGATGACCTGAATGGGAGCAATCTCCGGGGGCAGGACAAGGCCGTTATTGTCACCATGAGTCATGATTATGCCGCCGATGACGCGGGTGGACATACCCCAGGAGGTCTGGTGGGGGTGCTTGAGCTTGTTGTCTTTATCGGTGAAGGTGATGTCAAACTGCTCGGCAAAGCCCGTGCCGAAATAGTGGCTCGTGCCGGACTGGAGAGCCTTGCGGTCGTGCATCATGCACTCAATGGTGTAGGTGTTGACCGCACCGGCAAACTTCTCCTTCTCGGTCTTGTTGCCGCGGATAACGGGCATCGCCAAATAGTTTTCGCACACATCGGCGTAAACCTCGAGCTGCTGCAGGGTCTCCTTGCGGGCCTCCTCCTCGGTGGCGTGCAGGGTGTGACCCTCCTGCCAAAGGAACTCTCTGCCTCTGAGGAAGGGGCGGGTGGTCTTTTCCCAGCGCAGAACGGAGCACCACTGATTGTACAGCATGGGCAGGTCGCGCCATGAATGCACGGTGTGGCTCCAGTGGTCGCAGAACAGGGTCTCGGAGGTCGGACGGATGCAAAGACGCTCTGTGAGCTCCTCGGAACCGCCGACGGTGACCCATGCGCACTCGGGGGCAAAGCCCTCGACATGGTCTTTTTCCTTTTGCAGAAGGCTCTCGGGGATGAGCATGGGCATCGATACATTCTCGTGACCGTGTTCCTTAAATTTCTTATCGAGAACAGCCTGAATGTTCTCCCAAATGGCATAGCCGTAAGGCCGCAGGATGAACAGACCCTTGACGCCGGAATAATCGACAAGCTCCGCCTTGGTGCAAACATCGGTAAACCACTGGGCAAAATCCTGCTCCATGTCGGTTATCTGCTCAACTTTTTTCTCTTTTGCCATTATAATTTCTCCTTTTCTGTCGGGAGTCCCTCTCCCTAACCAGTATATTTTATAAAAGACTGTTCTCGTTGTCAATAGCTGAAAAAATCTTGACCGAAACGGCATTTTTGTCTATAATATAAATGTTAAACTATATGAAAAAATGAAAAAGTGAGGTGACCGTTATCAACAGGCAGCAGTTTATGAGTGAGCTTTCCAAGCTGCTCACCTTCATGTTCAAGGAGGACAGGAGCGAGATACTCAAGCAGTACAACGATATGCTTGACAATGCCGAGGACGAGCAGGCGTTGCTTGAGTCCTTTGGCTCCCCCACAAGGCTTGCCGTGGCTATCTCCCGTAATTATCAACGAGACGAGCGCAAGCTCTCCGTACACGCCGACTCCAAAGACGGCGATAACACCGAGGTTTCAAAGGTCAGACCCGTGATTCCGACACCGGCAAAAAAAGCCTCGCAGCCCATTCTCAAGCCCCGGGAGCCCGATGAGAACTCATATGTCGATATCATTGAGGAGATCCGCAGAGAGAAGGCTGCCGAGGAAGGCATAGAGTACAAGCCCATTTTCTTCAAGGACGAGAAAAAGCCCGAGCCTGAACCCGGGGTTGAGGAAGCTCCCGTCGAAGAACCGGAAACCGCTCCGGAAGCACCGGTTGAGCAAGCGCAGGAGATGCCTAAAGAGGAGACAGACAAGGAGGAAGCTTCCGCACAGGAAACCGAGGGCGCAGAGGAAACGGCTGACGAAGCGGCAGAAGCCCCCGAGGAGTCGGAGGAGACCGCAGAGGAAGAAACTCCTGCAGAGGAGACTCCCGCCGAAGAAGCTCCCGTTGAGGATGCTCCGGCAGAGGAAGCCGAGGAGACCGATATCGTCGTTGAGATAGAAGAGCTTCCCGCAGATGCGGCAGAGGAAGAGCGCGAGGTCAGGACCGTCAAAAAGACGAGGATTTTCCCGCTTATCCTTTATGTGATAGTGTCCGTTCCCATCGGCTTGGTGCTGTTGCTTCTGATGCTCGGCATTGAGCTCAGCATATTCGGCGTCGGTCTGCTCGGACTTAAGGTCGGCTTTGAGCTTCTCGCTTTCACCTTCTCCGGTATGCAGGTATTTGCCGATGTGCTCATATGCCTCGGCGCAACGCTCGGTGTTCTGGCTCTCGGAGTTCTGGTCACATGGCTCGGAATGTGGCTCATAATCGTGAGCGTGCCCGGACTTATCCGCGGCATTATTAAGCTCGGCAAAAAGCTCTGCGTCAAGGAGGTCGAGATAGATGACTAAGGTATGGAAAATCATCTCCGCTGTCGTGATAATCGCGCTTTTGTTCGGTGCATTGTGCTTGCTGGTCGGTCTGATCACCGGCGGCAGCACGGAAAGAGTGCTGGGCATATTTAACACGACCTACGACATTGAGGGTCTCAAGCAGGCCTACGAGCAGGCGATTCAAAACGCATTGAATACTCAGCCCTTGAGCTGACGATAATTACCCCCTATGTAGTATTTTCATTATCCTGCATAGGGGGCATTGTTTTGCTTATAAAGCAGCTATTTTATTAAGCGGTACTTTTGTTCCGTTTTTCAAATATCCGATGAACAAACGGAGCTGCCGAGCCCTGATTTTTTTATAAATTATGAAAGCGTAACCTTTTGCGCTTGCAATAGACTACACCCACAGGACTTATTTCTGTATAAGGAATACAACATCATTGATTACACCTTTACAAAGCACAGTATAGCGCTTTTTGATCGGTCACAGAAGCTTTTTTATCAGGAAAAACGATTTTCCTGCCCTGAGCAGAAGCGGTAAAACAGAAAAGCCCCCATCGGGTGACCGATGGGGGCTGCTATATATGAGATTTGGCTTAGAACTTGATCTCCTTGCCTGCCCGGCGCCACTGCTTGAATTCCGCAACAGCGGTGAACAGTGCGTCGGAGGAGGAGTTT
>JAEDIN010000016.1 GCA_016292445.1 Oscillospiraceae bacterium
TACTTCATAAATCCGCCGTCGGAGGTTATGACCTGACCGGTTATAAACGATGCTTCATCCGAGGCGAGGAAGCCGACTATCGCCGCTATATCCTCGGGTCTGCCCAATCTGCCGACGGGTGTGTCCTCGGCAAGCATTTCAAGCGTCTCCTTGCCTAAGACCTGCACCATGTCGGTGTCGATAACGCCGGGGGCTACGCAGTTTACGCGGATGTTTGTGGGCGCAAGCTCTTGCGCAAGGGAGCGGGTCAGTCCGATTATTGCGTGCTTTGTCGCGGAATATGCGACCTCGCAGGACGCTCCGTGCTGCCCCCAGATAGACGAGGTGTTTATGATGCAGCCCGAGTGCTCATGCAGCATATTCGGCAGGACTGCATGTATGGTATTGAATGCTCCGTTTAGGTTTACATCGAAAATGTGCCGCCAATAATCCTCGCTCATGTCCTGGAAAAGACACTGCTTTGCTATGCCTGCGTTGTTGACAAGCAGCGTTACCGCACCGAAGTTTTTTTCGATTGCGGCAACCATTTGCTTTACGGCGGTGCTGTCGGAAACGTCGGCTTTGTACCACATTGCCTCGCAGCCCTCGCTTTGAAGCTTAGCGCAAAGCTCCTGCGCCTTGTCCTCACGCTCTATGCAATTAATACACACGGCATAACCGTCACGGGCAAGCTTGATTGCCTCTGCCCTGCCGATACCACGGGATGAGCCCGTTATAAGTGCAACCTTTTTCATATTACCTCACTTCGCCTCAAACTGGCTGTAATACAGTTCCTTATAAAGGCCGTTTGCCTTCAAAAGCTGCTCATGAGTGCCGCTTTCAACGATATCGCCCTTATCCATGACAAGTATAAGGTCGGTGTCACGAATGGTGGACAATCTGTGCGGTATGGCAAACGAGGTTCTGCACTTCGCCTCAAACTGGCTGTAATACAGTTCCTTATATAGGCCGTTTGCTTTCAAAAGCTGCTCATGAGTGCCGCTTTCCACGACATCGCCCTTATCCATGACAAGTATAAGGTCGGCGTCACGAATGGTGGACAATCTGTGCGCTATGACAAACGAGGTTCTGCCCTCGGTGAGCTTATACATCGCCTGCTGAACGAGTGCCTCGGTGCGTGTATCAACAGAGCTTGTCGCCTCATCAAGGATTATCATCGGGGCATTTTCGACCATGGCCCTTGCGATGGTAAGCAGCTGCCGTTGACCTGCAGACAGGCTGCTGCGGTCACTGAGCACGGTATCGTAGCCCTCGGGCAAGGTCATAATGAAGTGATCCATGCCCACCGCCTTGCAGGCAGAGCGGATCTGATCATCGGTGACATTTTCCTTGCCGTAGACAATGTTCTCGCGGTATGTACCCTCAAACAGCCATGTATCCTGCAAAACCATTCCGAACAGCGCGTGAACATCGCTGCGCTTCATTTCGGATATCGGCACTCCGTCGATGCGTATCTCACCGCTCCACAGCTCGTAGAAACGCATAAGAAGATTTACCATCGTGGTCTTGCCGGCACCGGTATGGCCTACAATCGCGATTTTCTGTCCGGGCATTACACTTGCCGAGAAGTCGTTAATAACAGCCTTATCCTCGTCATAACCGAAGCGGACATGGTCAAAGTCCACCTTTCCGGTGATCTGTTCGGGGTAAGCTGTGCAATTGCTGTCATCGGAAAGCTCCTCTTCCTCGAGGAAGCCGAAAACTCTATCGCCTGCCGCACCGGCGGACATGAGCTGGCCGGCTGCCTGCGATATCTGCGAAAGCGGACTTGTAAACAGGCGCACATAGGCGATGAAGGACACAATCGTGCCGAAGGAGATATCGCCGCTCATAGTCAGCGCCGCGCCGACAACGCAGACGGCAACATAGCCGAAATTGCCGATAAAGCTCATGAACGGCATCATAAGTCCGCCGAAGAATTGGGATTTCCATGCGCTTTCGTACAGATTGTTGTTTATGCGCTTAAACTCCGCCTTTGCCTGACCGGTTGCGCCGTAGACACGGACTATGTCATGTCCCGAGTACATCTCCTCAACATGACCGTTCATATCGCCGAGGTTCTTCTGCTGCTGGCGGAAATATTTTTTTGAGCGAGTTATGACCGCAAACATGAATATAAAGCCGATGAGTGACGAGCCGATGGCGGCAAGCGACATTAGGGCATTGGTCGCAAACATGATGACGGTGACGCCGACAAACTGTACAACACCCTGAACGAGTGTGGTTATGCTCGAGTTCAGGGTAGAACTCAAAGTATCGACATCGTTTGTAATACGGCTCATTACATCGCCGATGCTCACCTTGTCAAAGTACTTGAGCGGCATACGGTTTATCTTTTTGGATATGCTGTCGCGCATACTCCATGCAAGCTTCTGCATGACGGTTATCATGGTGTAGCTTGCGGCACTGGAAAACAAACCGCCGGCAATATATATAACAAGAATTGCTATGATTGCTTTCTTTATGCCGTCCATATCAATGCCGGTAAACAAACCGGCAGCAATGGAGTTTGTAAGGTCTGCCATCTTGTCCGGCGCGATAAGCGTCAGCACCGTGCTTGCAAGCGACAGCAAAAGCGATATTACTATCGCGGCGTACCACGGTTTAAGATAGCGGAAAAGTGACAGCATGGATGATTTAAAGTTTTTCGGCTTATCGTCAAGGGGTCTGCCCATTTTCATTCCCTTCATATGGCAAGCTCCTCCTCCGAAAGCTGTGACAGGGCAATCTGTCTGTAAACCTCGCAGTTTTTCATTAGCTCAGCGTGCGTTCCCATGCCGACCTGCCTGCCCTCGTCAAGCACTACTATTCTGTCGGCAGTCATTATCGTGCCGATGCGCTGGGCAACGATGAGCTTTGTTGCGTTTGCGGTTTTTGACTTAAGTGCGTCACGCAGCTCGCGGTCGGTCTTGAAGTCGAGTGCCGAGAAGGTATCGTCAAATATCAGTATCTCCGCGTCACGGCACAAGGCTCTTGCTATGGACAGACGCTGCTTCTGTCCGCCGGAGAAGTTTGTACCGCCCTGTGCAACATGGGACTGTGTCCCCTCCTCAAGACCGGAGATGAATTCCTCAGACTGTGATATCTTAAGTGCCTCACCGAGCTTTGCCTTATCAGCATTAGAGCCGAAGGCGATATTATTCTCCACCGTGCCGGAGAACATCACAGCGCGCTGGGACACATAGCTGAGCTTTTCGTACAGCTTTTCAAGCTGATAGTCGCGCACGTCCACACCGTCAACCAAAACAGCGCCCTCGGTGACATCGTAAAACCTCGGAATGAGGTTGACGAGCGTGGTTTTACCCGAGCCTGTCGAGCCTATAAAGGCAACGGTCTCGCCCCTGTGGGCGGTAAAGTTTATATCCGTGAGCACATTGCCGCTGCCGCCGGGGTAAGTGAAGCTGACATTCTTAAACTCCACCTCGCCGACCGGAGTTTCCTCCGGCACAGCTTCACCGTGAACGCTCACGGTTTTCAAAAGCTTATCATCCGTGCCGCAGATATTCATGGCGCCGTCACCTGCGTAGATGATCTTCTTTTTTCCGTCAACTATCTTGGGCTCGGTCTCGAGCACCTCGTTTATACGCTTTGCGGCGACAAGAGCTCTGGGCGCCACGATAAACACCATGACTATCATGATAAACGACATTATGACCTGCATTGCATAGGACATGAACACTATCATATCCGCAAAGATATCCACTCGTGCAGCCATCGATGCCGCGTTTTCAATGACAACCGCATTGATAAGCACTGCGCCTATCCAATAGATGGACATACTCAGGCAGTTCATTGTGATATTCATGAACGGACTCAAAAGTGTCATCGTGCGGTTTGCATAAAGCTGGTTTTCGAGCAGGTCGGTGTTTGCTTTTTCAAACTTCTTTTCCTGATAATCCTCGGCATTGTATGCGCGAACTACTCTTATACCGCTTAGATTTTCCCTTGCGGCGTGGTTGAGCGCATCCTGTAGCCACTGGACTTTGCGGAATTTGGGGAATGTCAGCACCATGGCTATCGCCAGTATCACGGACAGTATCGCAACGGCAATTCCGGTTGCGAGCGACCACTGCCACGCCTTGCCCGCTATCTTGGTGATTGCCCAAATCGCCATGGCAGGTGCTTTGATGACCACCTGCATTGACAAAACTATAAGCATCTGCACCTGCATGACATCGTTTGTTGAGCGGGTGATGAGGCTTGCCGTGGAGAAGGAATTTATCTCCTCCATGGAGAATGACTCGACCTTTTCGAACATTGCGCTGCGCAGTCTCCTCGAAAAGCTCGCGGCAATTGACGAAGCAAGGAAGCACACGGCAACGGACGAAGCAAGGCTTCCGAGTGAGCAAAGCAGCATCTTGCCGCCGGCAGACCAGATGTCAGCCATGGCGCTGCCTTCGGTCTCAACGAGCTTCGTTATCTGAGACATATAGTCCGGCAGTTTAAGATCAAGCCAGACCTGTGAAACTATGAAAACAAGACTGACAAGGAAAAAGGCCCATTCCCTGCCCTTCATGTATTTTAGCAGCTTAAGCATTTTCGGGTAAACGCTCCTTCTTCGCGTGTTTGCGGTCAAGATTTTCCTGTATCATCTTCTGTGCAAGCTCCGCAATTTCCTTGGTACTGTGGCTCTTTACAAATTCCCCGTCGAGTACATCGATGATATCTATTTCGATCTTCGTTCTCTTGAAGGGTACATTATGCACCACTTCGTCCGTTCCGCACAGGGCGGTAACAACAACGGGTGCTCCGACACGCTGCGCTATCTTGAACGAGCCCGCGTGGAAGGGTAAGAGCTTATCCTCGCTGCTGCGTGTGCCCTCGGGATATATTACAACCGAGGCGACATCGTTTTTTATAATCTCACTTGCATGCTTGACGGTCGTAAGAGCTTCGCGGTTATTGTCGCGGTTCAACGGCAGGCATCCGCACTTGTGCATGACCGCGCCGCCTATGGGTATTTTGAAATTCTCCGGCTTGGATATGTAGATATGCTCCTGAGCGCCGAAGGCTTTTATGGATGTGATGGGGTCGAATATTGAGCGGTGGTTGCAGACCATGAGATAGCGACGGTCCTTAGGGAGCTTTTCCGCCCCTGTCACCGTCACCTTCGCGCCGACAAGGGTGCACACGATCCCGGCCAGCTCATTCATATTCCACTGCCAGAACTTTGACGGATTCTCCTGAGGCTCGTCTTTTTTGACCGTCAGCTCCGTCGCGGCATAAACCGCCGCAACATATGCGGCCAGGCTGCCGACATAAAACTCGGCAAAACGCAAAAGTGATAACCCCGCAAGCTTTGCGCCGGAAAGTGTTATCCTCGTTGAAGCAATATTCAAAGCCGTTGCCGCAGCACTTATTCCGGCAAATAATTTAAGAAGCATATCTATACCTCCGATTTTATAACCATAAACCATATTTTAATATTGTAACACGATTTTCTGAAATTCCCAACACAAAATTCAATTTTTTGCAGTAATTTTCATATTGTTAACAACTATTGCTCTATTTTAATAAAAATGCATCAAACGACACTAAGATTGATACAGAAATATCAATTATTTAATTCAACAAAAGGCAATTTTGTGTGTTTTGCACACCTTGACCTTTGTTTTTTTCATACTTTCGTAAAATTTGATAAACTTGTTGAATCTACACGAAAGACGAATATTTTTGAATTGATTTTTTTAAGTGATTAGTATAAAATACATAGATGACCCGGTAGTTTTCTTATTTTGTTAACAATTTTTAATAGGAGTGAGTAAAAAATGGATTCTCTTATCTGGCTGGCCCCCGCGCTGGCAGTCGTCGCTCTGCTTTTTGCTTTCTACAAAATTTCTTTTGTTTCCAAGCAGGATGCAGGCACCGACCGTATGAAGGAAATATCCTCCGCTATCAGCGACGGCGCACGCGCTTTCCTGTTTGCAGAGTATAAGATCCTTGCAATCTTTGTCGCTGTTTTGTTCGTTGCAATCGGTCTCGGCCTTAATAGCTGGATTACCGCAGTTTGCTTCCTGTGCGGCGCGGTCTTCTCCATTCTCGCCGGCTACATCGGCATGAATGTCGCTACCAAGGCAAATGTCCGCACCGCAAACGCTGCTCGTGAGAGCGGTATGAACAAGGCCCTTTCTATCGCCTTCTCCGGCGGTTCTGTCATGGGTATGTGCGTTGTCGGTCTCGGTCTTCTCGGCGCAAGCGTTCTGTACATCACTATCGGCAAGCTCGATGTTCTCTTCGGCTTCTCCCTCGGTGCTTCCTCCATCGCACTGTTTGCCCGTGTCGGCGGCGGTATCTACACCAAGGCTGCTGACGTCGGCGCTGACCTCGTCGGCAAGGTCGAGGCAGGCATTCCCGAGGACGACCCTCGTAACCCCGCTGTTATCGCTGACAATGTCGGCGACAATGTCGGTGACGTTGCCGGTATGGGCGCTGACCTCTTCGAGAGCTATGTCGGTGCTATCATCTCCGCAATGACCCTCGGTGCAGTCGCAGTTTCCGGCTCTCAGGGCGTTATCTTCCCCCTCGTTATTGCCGCTTGCGGCATTCTCGCTTCGGTTATCGCTACCTTCTTTGTCCGCGGTAAGGAAGGTGCAAACCCCCACAAGGCTCTTAAGATGGGCTCTTATGTTTCCGCTCTGCTCGTCATCGTCGCATCCCTTGTTTTCAGCAAGATTCTGCTCGGCGGCTTCGGTGCGGCTATCGCCATCATTTCCGGTCTGGTTGTCGGTCTCGTTATCGGCATTGTCACCGAGGTCTACACCTCCGGCGACTACAAGTTCGTTAAGAAGATTGCTCAGCAGTCCGAGACCGGCTCTGCTACTACCATCATTTCCGGTACCGCAGTCGGCATGATGTCCACCTGGATTCCCGTAATCCTTATCTGCGTCGGCATCTTCCTTGCATACATGTTCTCCGGCCTTTACGGTATTGCACTTGCAGCAGTCGGTATGCTTTCCACCACCGGCATCACCGTCGCAGTTGACGCTTACGGCCCTATCGCCGATAACGCAGGCGGTATCGCAGAGATGAGCGGTCTTGACCACTCCGTCCGCGAGATCACCGACAAGCTCGACGCTGTCGGCAACACCACCGCTGCAATGGGCAAGGGCTTCGCAATCGGCTCTGCCGCTCTTACCGCACTTGCTCTGTTCGTATCCTTCACCGAGGCTACCGGTCTGAACGCCGCTGAGGTCGCTCTCACCAGCCCCACCGTTGTTATCGGTCTGCTCATCGGCGGTATGCTTCCCTTCGTGTTCTCTGCAATGACCATGGACTCCGTTTCCAAGGCTGCTTACAGCATGATTGAAGAGGTTCGCCGTCAGTTCCGTGAGATCCCCGGCGTCATGGAAGGCACCGCAAAGCCCGACTACAAGACCTGCGTTGCTATCTCCACCACCTCCGCTCTTAAGGAAATGCTGGTTCCCGGCATCATGGCAGTTGTTGTTCCTTTGGCAGTCGGCTTTATCCTCGGCTCTACCGCTCTTGCAGGTCTGCTCGCAGGTGCTCTCGTTTCCGGCGTTATGATGGCAATGTTCATGTCCAATGCCGGCGGCGCATGGGATAACGCAAAGAAGTACATTGAGGAAGGCAACCACGGCGGCAAGGGCTCCGAGGCTCATAAGGCTGCTGTTGTCGGCGACACCGTCGGCGATCCGTTTAAGGATACCTCCGGTCCCTCCATCAACATCCTCATCAAGCTCATGACCGTTGTTTCCACTGTTTTCGCAGCACTGTTCACGGCAAACGGTCTGTTCTGATTACCAAAACAAGCAAAGCACCTGAGAACAAAATTCTCAGGTGCTTTTTTCACTTTGTTAACACTTTACTTGACATATGGTGTATAATATAGGAGTTAAAATGTATCCCTACCCACAGATGAATGGAGGTTTATATGCAAAATAAACTCTTAAAACCAATATTCTCACTTGCACTCGCATTTGCCATGCTGGCAAGCCTTTTCTTCGGCATCATGCCGACAAAGGCATTTGCTGTGACCCAATCCGAGATTGACGAGCTGAAACAGCAGAAGGCGGCTTTGTCGGAGCAGACTGCAAGTTATGAATCCACCATAAGCTCTCTCAAGGGTAAAAAGAACGCGCAGATCGAGCTTAAAACCGCGCTGGACAGCAAGCTGGCTCTTACCAACCAGCAGATAATGAACCTTGAAGAGCAGATCAAGCTGCACGACGCTCTTATCGAGCGCAAGACCAAAGAGGTCGACGAAGCCCAAAAGGTCGCCGACGAGCAGCTTGAAAAATACAAGAAGCGCGTCCGTGCCATGGAGGAAAGCGGCAGATACAATTACCTCGAGGTTCTCTTCGGCGCAAACAGCATCGGTGAGTTCCTCAGCCTTATCGACGATATCGGCGACATCATGAAGAGCGACAAGGAGCTTGAAGAATCCTACAAGGAATCCGTCGCGAATCTCAAGGAGGTCAAGGCAGAATACGAGACCGCTCAAGCCGAGATGAAGCAGAACAAGGCAGAGTGCGCCAAGCTCAAGGATCAGCTTCAGGTCGATATTTCCGAGGCAGCCGCTGTCATCGCCTCACTGCAGGCAGATATCAATGAAAACGCTTCCGTGCTGAGCACTCTTGAAAGTCAGGAGTCCGCACTTCAGTCTCAGATACAGGCAAAGGTAAAACAGCTTAACGAAGAAAAGAAGGCAAATGAGTCCAAGCCCTCCTCGGGCGGTGGCAGCTCCGGCGGCAGTGCCACCGGCACCGGAAGCCTTGTTTGGCCCTCCGGCTGCACCTACATAACAAGCCGCCAGGGTCCCCGTACTCACCCCGTCACCGGCGAGTACAAAAACCATGGCGGTACCGATATCGGTGCAAGCTACGGCAGTGCGATCTATGCTGCCGACAGCGGCAGGGTCGTCCAGTCCAGCGACGGTTGGAACGGCGGCTGGGGCAACTATGTTATGATTGACCACGGCAACGGAATGCAGACGCTTTACGCTCATATGTCCTCCCGTGCCGTCTCCGTCGGTCAGACCGTCAAAAAGGGACAGGTCATCGGCTATGTCGGCTCGACCGGTATGTCCACCGGCCCGCACCTCCACTTTGAGATGTACATAAACGGCTCGAGGGTCGATCCCCAGAAGCAGTACCCCGGAATGAGCTTCACCTATTCCCCGAGCGCATGATGAGTTTAAAGAAATGATGCAGTCAATTGACTGCATCATTTTTATTTCCAGTAGCTTATCTTTAAACCGTCATCCTTGACGGCAAGTTCTTTCTTCTCTTTCAAAAGCCTGTACGCCGCATAGAAATTGCCTGCTGCGCCGGCTATATTGATTATCTGTATTATGTAAACTTGCCAGAAGAACTTGTCCGGCAGCGCAATATTCAGAAGCAGCAAAATTACGCCGAGCACCGCGACCGGAGCAAAGGCATAGAGCAGGTAACCCTTGAGTGTGTAGAAACTCTCGCTGTCGGAATAAATACAGGCTTTTCCCATCACTATTCTCGTTTTTTCACCTGTCAGCCGTTTGGCGACATATGAATGGACAACTTCATACACACTAAAGTACAGCACTGCACACGCAAGCATCAGCACCGCGCGCAGAATGAACCGACCGACACCGCCGACATCATAAAGCTGTGTTATCGGCACAAACAGGTTTCCGATGACCGCGAGCACAATTGCAAAGCCTATTGCCCCAAGGTTCAGGTACAGCCTCAGCTTTTTATCGCTTGCGGGGTCGATGTCGCACTCGGTTTTCATGCTTTTCGGCAATTCCTTATAACAATACATAGGTCAGCCCCCTTTATTCTTACGGCAGCGGTATGGGCTTATCCGTAAGCACCTTACCGAAGCACATCAGCGTTATGCCTGAGCTTGCTTTTATGAGAATATCTGCATCGGCCCTTGCCCTGTTTGCGGAGAAAAGGTAGACATTACCCGCATAATCCTGGCAATACTGCTTGCACTTCATGTCGCCGTCAACAAAGAACAGGCCGACATCGCCGTCGCGGATAATAGCTCCCCTCTTGCACAGTGCCACCGAGCCGTCCTTGATATACGGCTCCATACTGTCGCCGTCTATACGCACGGCAAAATCGGCCGCAATATTCTCGGCAATCTCATAATCCGTATAATCATCGCCGAAGGCAGGAGACGCGTAGCCTGCGGCGGCAGGGGTCGAATACAGAGGAATAATCTTTGTAGTCTCACCGGTATCGGCCGGACTCTCAAGCCGCGACAGCTCATGCTCAACGACCATATCAACAAGCGTTTTTCCGTTACTGTCAAGCTTTCGGTAATTCGTCACAAGCTCCCATTCCCTGTTAGTCGGCAGCTTAGGAAGGCTGATATTCTCGCACATCCGCTCAACGGGAACATCGAGCTCCTCGCAAATGCGCATCATGAGATCAAAGTCAACCTTCTGATTATCCCTCTTTACCATACTGTAAAGTGTCTGAGCAGGCGCGTTCAAACGGCGCGCAAGCTCGCTTATCGTGATGCTTTTTTCGTCAAGTATTTGCTTTAACATGGAGCCTCTCATAGTCAGCACCTCCCACACATATATATCACTATTTATTGATTATGTCAAGGAATAATCGTATTTTAAAAAATTATGTCAATGCGGATTTGACATTTCTGATATATGGGTGTAATATAAACATATGAACATCTTTTCATATGTTGGAGGAAATCAATGGACGAAATGGTCTGTACCGAAAAGGGCGTTCACGCGCAAACCGTTGAATGTGTCGGACATGAAATGCCGGACGACGGCAAGCTTTGCGACCTTGCGGAGTTTTTCCGTGTATTCGGCGATTCAACGCGAATACGCATTCTTTATGCTCTGTCAAAATCCGAGCTGTGCGTGTGCGATCTTTCAAAGCTTTTGGGTGCGTCGCAGTCAGCGATATCCCACCAGCTCCAGATCCTGCGTTCAAGCAGGCTCGTCAAATATCGCCGCGAGGGGAAAACCGTTTTCTATTCCCTTGACGACGAACATATTTTTTCAATACTGAATATGGGTATTGAACATCTTGAGGAGTGATAGGTATGAGCAAACAAGAACACGAGCATGGGCATTGCTGCGGAGACGGTCACGGTCATTGCCACGAGCATAGCTGTGGGCTGAAATTTGAGTTTATCATCATCGCTGTTACTGCGATTTTACTCGGCGCAGTATGGATTTTCACCGACGCCAACCCCAATTTAAACAAATGGCTTGTTTTGGGACTGTTCCTTGTCCCCTACCTGGTAATCGGATTTCATATACTCAGAGAGGCTGCCGAAAAGATACTCCGCGGCGAATTACTTGACGAGAACTTCCTTATGGCTGTTGCATCGATCGGTGCGCTGTGCATCGGCGAATACCCCGAGGCTGTTGCGGTAATGCTTTTCTACCGCATCGGCGAGTGCTTTGAGGGCTACGCCGTCGGCAAAAGCCGCCGTTCGGTCGCGGAGCTTATGGACATTCGCCCCGACTATGCCTGCGTTGAGGTAAACGGCGAGCTCAAAAGATTTGACCCGAACACAATACCCATCGGCACCGTAATTACCGTCAGCCCCGGTGAGCGTATACCGCTCGACGGCATAGTCATGGACGGCGAGAGCACTGTTGACACCTCGGCACTCACCGGCGAATCCGTGCCCCGTGCCGTCAAAGTCGGTCAGGAGGTCGTATCCGGCTGTGTCAATCTCAGCGGTGTTGTGCACATTAGGGTTACAAGTACATTTAAACAATCCACGGTAACTAAGATCCTTGAGCTTGTTGAGCGCTCTTCAAAGTCAAAATCCCGCCGCGAGGCTCTGATCACCCGCTTTGCAAGGATCTATACTCCCGTTGTCGTAGCGCTTGCCGTTGTGCTTGCTATTATCCCCTCGCTCATCGACGGCAACTGGGCAGAATGGATACGCAGAGCACTCATCTTCCTCGTAATCTCTTGCCCCTGCGCACTGGTTGTCTCCGTTCCGCTGAGCTTCTTCGGCGGTATCGGATGCGCCTCGAAGCACGGTATTCTGATTAAGGGCTCAAACTATCTTGAGGCTCTTGCCGACGCAAGCACAGTTGTTATGGATAAGACCGGCACCGTCACCGAGGGTAGTTTTTCCGTTACCGGCGTTGAGCCGATAGGCATAAGCGGCGATGATCTTATTACGCTGGCCGCTGCTGCCGAGAGCTATTCAAGCCATCCCATTGCGCAGTCGCTGCGCCGTGCCTGCAAAAATATGCCCGACAGCTCACTTATCACCAATGTGCGTGAGCTTGCCGGTCGAGGCGTCGAAGCAAAAGTATGCGGCAGACGAGTGCTCGTCGGCAACGCTGCCCTTATGAATTCTAACGGCATTACTCCCAAAACCCCTACAGAGCACGCAACGGTCGTCCATGTTGCCGCCGACGGAATTTACGGCGGTTACATCATAATCGACGACCGCATCAAGGACGGTGCAAAGCAGGCGGTCGGTGAGCTTTACAGACTCGGTGTGGAAAAAACCGTCATGCTCACCGGTGACACCAAAGCCACAGCTCAGGCAGTCGGCAGCGCACTCGGCGTCAATAATGTTTACAGCGAGCTGCTGCCTACGGATAAGGTCATTGCCGTTGAGGAGCTGCTGCGCGAAAAGCACGACGGTACGCTGCTGTTTGTCGGCGACGGAATAAACGATGCTCCCGTGCTTGCACGCTCCGATGTCGGCGTTGCAATGGGCGTTATGGGCTCGGATGCAGCCATTGAGGCCGCCGATATCGTGCTCATGGACGATGATATCAGAAAGCTTCCGCTCGCAATCGAAATTTCTCAGCGCACCGTGAGCATTGCAAAGCAAAATATAGCCTTTTCTTTGCTTATAAAGTTTGCTATAATGCTTCTCGGCGCACTTGGTATCGCAGGTATGTGGCTTGCGCTATTTGCCGATGTCGGCGTTCTGGTGCTCGCCGTGCTTAATGCAACAAGAACTCTCAGGATTGAATAATAATGAACATTTACGACTTTGACAAAACTATCTTTTATCCCGATTCCTCGGTCACTTTTGTGAAGTGGTCGGCGAAAAGGCATCCTCTCATCTTCCTGGGCTGTCTGCCTATCATGGCTTGGCGCGGTCTGCTGTACCTGCTGAAGCTTATACCGAAGGAGCGGCTTAAGGAAAGTGCGTTCAGATTTATAAAATACCTGCCCAACCTCGACGAGGAGCTTAAAATATACTGGGATGAACACGAATCGTGGATTTGTCCGTGGTATTTGGAAAATCGGCGTCCCGACGATCTTGTTATCTCCGCCTCGCCGGAGTTTGTGGTTAAGCCCATGACCGACAGGCTCGGCATAAGGCTCATTGCCTCGGACATGGATAAGCGCACGGCTCTGCTGAACGGTCTTAACTGTCACGGTGAGGAGAAGGTTCGAAGATTTTACGAACAGTTTCCAAAGGACAGTAAAGTCGAAAGCTTCTATTCCGACTCGCTTACGGACACTCCGCTTGCCCGTCTTGCCGACAAGGCTTATCTTATAGTCAACAAGGGGCAGACCCCCGTTCCGTGGCCCGATAAATAAAATTCACCGCCGCAGAGAATTGCTCTGCGGCGGTCTTTATTATCTATTACTTAATTCCTCTTGCCTTTATGTAATCAAGAATTACCTGAACTGTGCCCTCAACGCCGAGCTTAGAGCTGTTTATGCACAAATCGTAATTCTGAGCATCGCCCCATGTTTGGTCGCTGTAATACCTGTAAAAGCTTGAGCGGTCCTTATCGACCTCTTTTATCTTCTTCCTCGCCTCGACCATATCAAGCCCTTGTCTGCGCTCAAGGCACTTGAGTCTCTCATCCATATCACCTAAGATGAACACGCTGACAAGATCCTTGAAGTCACGAAGAATATAGTCTGCACAGCGGCCGACAAAGATGCAGTCGCCCTTTTCGGCGATATTACGCATAGTTTCAAACTGTGCCGAAACGACCTGCATATTAAGGCGGAAATTTTCGTTCAGACCGTAGCCGCCGGCATGAAGAATAAATGCGGACATTCGTTTTTCGTCGAAGGCTTCTATGAGATCTCTGCTAAAATCAGAATGATTTGCCGCTTCGTCCACGATCTCTTTATCGTAGCACTTGATGTCGAGCTTCTCGGCGAGAAGTCTTGCAATCTCTCTGCCGCTTGAGCCATGCTGTCTGCCGATGGTAATTATCATTTGTCATGCCCCCTATTTTGTTATGTATTGTTATTGTAATAACATTATACTATATACTTTGTTAAAATTCAACGCATAGATGAATATTTTTCTTCATATCATTGTGTATGGTCAACAAAAAGCGCTTAATCATGAACACCGCCCTGCTCACAGGCTCATCGCTTGCGATGAGTCTGATTTCCATGGCATTTCAGGTCTGGCTGGCCGGCAGGATAGGCTCAGCCGGTATCGGACTTTACCAGCTCGTGCTCTCCGTATTCTTCCTTTGCACGACCTTTGCAATATCCGGCATACGCTTTGCCGCCACCCGTCTTGTGTCCGAGGAGTTGGGTCACGAGCGAAGCTGGAGCGTTGCCGCCGCCATGCGCAGGTGCTTTGCTTACAGCCTGTTTTTCGGGCTTAGTGCCATGGCAATACTTCGGAGCTTTGCAGAACCTATCGGCTTTTTGTGGATTGGCGATGCGAGAACGGTGCGGTCGCTGAGGCTTATTGCTTTCTCCATGCCGTTTTTGTCGCTGTCCTCGGTCATGTCCGGCTATTTCACTGCCTGCGGCAGAGTTTGGAAGCCAACCCTCGTGCATTTTTGCGAGCAGCTTCTAACGATCGGCTTTGTCGCCTTTTTTCTCATGCACTCACCGACAGGCGATATTGAGAAAAATTGCTCCGCCGTCATGCTCGGCAATGTCTGCGGCGATGTAATTTCCTTTGTCTGCATGCTGTCATTCTATCTTGCAGACAGGCACTCTGCCCGCGACTATTCCGCTCAAAAGCTGAAGCTGACTTCAAGAATGCTCAAAGTGGCTCTGCCGCTGGCAGTTTCCGCCTACGCACGCTCGGCACTTTCGACCTTGGAGCACCTTCTTGTACCGCGAGGACTTAAGGCGGCAGGCTTTTCTGCCGACCGTGCGCTCTCCGGCTACGGAGTTATTCAAGGCATGGTGCTGCCCATTTTGTCCTTTCCCGCTTGTATTCTCATGGCATTGGCCGAGCTTATAATACCGGAGCTGACCGAAGCGCAGGTGCGCGGAAACAGCGGAGACATCTCACGCACGGTAAGCTCGCTAATAAAAAAGGGCCTCGGCTATTCAACTGCCGTTGCCCTTTTGATATTCGTTTTTGCGGATAAGCTCGGTGTCAGGATATATTCCTCACCGGAGGCAGGCGACTATCTGCGTCTGCTTGCACCCCTGATTCCGATAATGTACACGGATATGATCGCCGACGGCTGCCTCAAAGGTCTGGGTCAGCAGCTTTGGTGTATGGGCATCAATTTACTTGATGCCATGCTGGGGGTTCTGCTTGTATGGCAGATTTTGCCTCTGTTTGCTCTCAAGGGCTACATCTGCATCATTTACTTTAACGAATGCCTGAACTTTGCCCTCAGCCTGCTAAGGCTCAGTAGAGTAACAAAAATCAGGATTATTTCTTAGAGCTGCGCTCTTGCAGCTTTGCATCGCCCTTGTGCAGCAGCGGAGATATTCGCTTATACAAGAGCATGGTCAGCAGCGTGACGATAACGCCCTTAAGGAGGTTAAACGGTACGACCGCAAACAGTACGAGCGTTGACACGCTGTTTATTGCTCCGTTGACCTCGCTTCCCATGGCGATGATGGCGTCAAGCGGCATACCGTACAGCTCCGCAAAGGTCGGCAGCAGGTACACGGCGTTGAACAGGCTTCCGAATACAGTCATAACGGCCGTACCGACTATCATACCGACAAGTGCGGATTTTTTCCCTTTCTTCATGTGGTAGATTACGGATGCCGGCAAGACAAATGAGCAGCCGACGACGAAGTTTGCAAAGTCACCGACAAAAGCGGTGGTCGTTCCCTTGAACAGCAGCTTGACTATGATCTTCAAAAGCTCAGCAACAATACCGGCTACCGGTCCGAGATAGAAGGTGCATATCATAATGGGAATTTCGCTTAAATCGATCTCATAAAAGCTCGGGGCGAAAAACAGCGGTATTTCGATGAACATCAAAAAGCCCGCCATTGCGGAAAAAATCGCCGTATACGAGATAAAATGCGTGCTTCCGAGCTTTTTTCTGTCCTTTATGAGCAGCTTTTCAAGCAAAAGCGCAACTGCGAACAGCGCCGCAAAGATTAGAAGGCACATCAGAACGAAGCTAAGGTTTTCTTTGATTGTCTGTGACATGGGTATTTCCTCCACGAATAAAAAATCACCCGAAAGAACAATATCTCTCAGGTGCTCGCACATCGAACATCTTCTTTCATCCAGACTATACTGTCGGTTCCGGAATTGCACCGGATCATGCCTCTCGGCTCGCGGACTTTACCGCCGGTCGGGTATTTCACCCTGCCCTGAAGATATATCGTTTATTCGGTTATGCCCTTATTATAGTCCTCAAAATCAAAATGTCAATAGGTCTTTGACTTTTCGCTGCGCATTGAATATAATATCCATGAAAGAAGGTGCGCCATGTCTGATTTCGGCAAAAGCTGCTGCTTTACGGGTCACAGGCCGCAAAAGCTGCCTTGGGGCTATGATGAGCTTGACCCACGCTGCATTGAGTTTAAAAACAAATTGTCTGCCGTCATTTACGCGGTTTACGAGTCGGGTATCAAGCATTTTATATGCGGAATGGCACTCGGCTGCGATATGTACTGCGCCGAGGCGGTCATCGAGCTCAAAAAACGCTTTGCCGATATCACACTTGAGGCCGCCGTTCCCTACGACGGGCAGGAGGCAAAATGGGCAGAGTCAAGCCGAAAGCGCTACCGCAGCATTCTGATGCATTGCGACAAAACCACGCTCATTCAAGACGCCTATTCGCCCGGCTGCATGATGAAGCGAAATAAATACATGGTCGATAATTCAAATGTTCTCATCGCCTGCTATAACGGCAGCTCCGGCGGAACATGGAATACGGTAAAATACGCTTTGGAAAGGGACACCGAGATAATACAGGTACCGACAGAGTGAAGATTATGAGCAATTTCTTAAAGAGCATTTTTAGCAGCAACAAGACAAGCTATGACACCTGCGCTCCGTACAATTACCCGGAGGTGGACAGAACAGCCGAGGATGTGCAAAGATATTTCCCCGGTTAGGGCGGCTATTGGCACCGTCCCGGTTCAGCCGACTCCGGCGAGGCGGTGCTGTGCTGCGTGGGCGATTTAATGGGGCAAGGAATACACCCACACGGTGAGCGACGCGCAGCGTGACATGGCAAAAGAGCTTGCCGACTGCGGTGTGGACTACATCGTAGGTTCCCACACGCACTGTCTGCAAGCCCGTGAATTTGTCACAAGTGCCGCCGGCAAGGTAGCTCCCGTCGTTTACTCCATGGGTAATTTCATAACCAATGAATCCAAGGAGATTTGCAAGCACTCCGGTATTTTGCAGCTCAGGCTGAAAAAGACGGAGTCGGAAATCACCGTGGAGGAGAATTTTATTCCCTGCTATGTGTTCAAGAAATATGACGCGTCGCGCTATGCGCCGGTGCCCACGATAAGAGAAACGACCGTTGTATCCGACAAGGAATTTCTCATGAAAGCCGACAGGTACATCAGAGATGTGATGTGCATCGACGCTCCCGTTTCGGTCGATCAAACCGACAAATAATTGTATAGATCATCTGCGGTCTCGGCAATGTAAACCGCTCCGTGCTCCTCAAGCTCATTCGGCTCTGCGTAGCCGAAGCGGACACCGATACAGTCGAGACCGCATTTTTTTGCACCCAGAACATCGTACTTCCTGTCACCTACCATTATCGCCTCATCCGGCGAAATGCCGAAGCGTTGAAGAACATATTCTATGACCTCCCACTTTTGACCCCGTGTGCCGTCAAACTCCGAGCCGCAGATAAGGTCAAAGTCAGCGGTCATGTTATAGTGTTCAAGGATGAGCTGTGCCAGGTGCGTCGGCTTGCTCGTAGCAACGGCGAGCTTTTTCCCGTCGGCACGCAGCTTGAGCAAGAGATCGTGCATTCCGTCAAAGGGCTTACATTCCATCCAACCGATCGGCCGATAGCGTTCGCGGTAAAGCTCGGTGGCACGCTCGGCCTCGCTTTCGCTCATGCCGTATTTGAGAGAAAACATCTCCGTCAGCGGAGGACCGGCAAAGCACATAAGCTCACTAAGCTCCGCCTCAATACCCATTTTGTCAAGCGCATACTGCACACATTTTGTAATTCCCTCGGCAGTGTCAAAAACAGTGCCGTCAAAGTCAAATAATATATAATCTTTCATTTTTTCATTCTCCTTAAAAACAAATAGTAACATCGCCACACACACTTGTCAAATGACGCATACAATACAAGAGTGAGGTGGTTAAATGAGTGTTCGGTTTTTCCTCGGAGCAAACTCCGGTGATGGCTTTTACTCACTTTACGATGAATTTGCCTGCTCAAAGGGAGACCGCCTGTATCTTATAAAAGGCGGTCCGGGCTGCGGTAAATCGACATTTATGAAAAGGCTTGCAGCAAGAGCCGAAAACTTGGGCTATACCGTTGAATACATACTGTGCTCCGGTGATCCCGAGTCCCTTGACGGCATATACATTCCGGAACTTAAGCTCGGCTTTGCCGATGCAACAGAGCCCCATGTTTTAGAGCCGAGGCTGTTTGCGATTGATTGTTGTTATGTCAACTTAGGAGTTTTTTGTTCATGGGCTGACAGCGGCAAGATTATCGAATTCACGGCAAGATATAAGCAAATGTATAAAGCGGCTTATGCTTTTTTATCAGCGGCAAGAACAGTCAAAAAAGTTCATATTCCCGGGCTTTTTGATGAAATAACAATGAAATCAGTTCAAAAACGTGCTGATACCGCTTTGCGCCGTGAGCTCGGAGGAATACATCCGTCCCTTAAAAGCAGCAAGGTCACTAAACGCTTTATAAGAGGCATAAGCTGCATGGGAGAGATTTGTCTGACCGATACTGTTAATAGATTATGTAAACGAATTTATATTGTCGATGACCGCTTCGGCCTTGCCGATATTTACCTAAAGCGCATAACAGAGGGTATTGCCGAACGGGGCGATAATGCGCTCATCTGTCCCTCTCCGCTGTGTCCCGATGAGCTGGATGCGGTGCTGCTGCCTGAGTACGGGCTTGGCTTTGTGTCGGCAAGTGTAATGCAAATGAAAAAGCCGTGGCGGCATGTCAGACTGGATGCTCTTGTTTCTCCTGAGGCTCTGAAGGCGCACAGAGCAGAGCTTAAATCGCTCGAAAAGCAGTACCGAAGTCTGCTTGAAAGCGGCATCGGATATCTGAAGCAGGCAAAAAAATATCACGACCTGTTAGAGGTCGAGTATAAGCCCTTTATCGACTTTACCGCGCTCGGCGAGTTTACCGAGCATGAGGTCAAGCGGCTTATAGGATAAAAAAAGGTCGATGAAGGGCGGTGCAAGATAGGGATAAACCGCCCTTCATCGGCTGATTATTTAGCAGCAGCATCCACCCCAAGGGGTGAGGCAGCTAAAACAAAGATACATATTGCAGCAATCGCTGCACAGTCCGCAGTTGGACATCGTATTGTTGCTGTAATTCGTGTAATAAGTGCCGCCGGACTGGAGCGTTTGCAGCAATCTGTTGTATTCGGCGTTATCCGGCGAAAGCTCAACGGCTCGTTTTGCGCTGTCAAGCGCGGCAATTCGGTTTCCGAGGTACATATTTGCGACCGAGTGGAGATAATACCATCTGCCGTCACGCTCCGCAGCGGGCACCTGCGACAGTGCGGTGAGCGCTTCGTTATATCTGCCGTTGCGTATGTAATTAACCGCTGCGCGGCATTCCGCCCGCTCCTGCGGCTGCTCATACGCGCCGCCAAAGCCGCTGAAGCCGCCGTAACCGCCATACTGACCGTAGCCTCCGGACTGACCGTATCCATAACCGCCGTAGCCGTTATTATTTGCCGTGCCGTTTTTTATTTGGTCGTAGGCTGCGTTTATCTCGTTCATCTTCCTTGCCGCCTCCTCGTTGCCGGGGTTGCGGTCCGGATGATACTTCTTGGCGAGCTCGCGGTATGCCTTCTTTATCTCTTCGTCGCTGGCGTCTCTCGAAACACCGAGGACGGAATAGGGGTCTTGTACCATATTCAGGCACTGCTCCTTTAGTTTTCTTTAATATTATAATGCCGATTGAATTTGCTCCACACACCGGAGCAGAGGATATTTTTAAGTATATCCGCATCGCGGACAAGTGGGAGCCTGTCAAAATGAAAAACACAGCTTCCCATCAGCATTTGCAGAATGTCACGAAACGACTCCATCTCGTCAAGTCTGCCGTAGAGCTTCACAAAGGGATTGTACTTATAATAACGCTTATCGTCACGCAGGTCAATGCAGGCGTCCATAACATAGATAAACTGCCCCAATGCCGCGCCAAGACTCCGAAGCTCATCGCTCCAGCGGTCGGCTTTGTACACAAAAAGCTCCGCCATGAGCTGCCCGAAGCAGCTTGAGGCCTCATCGGGCATCGGCTTAAAGCTGTCCTCGATTTCCTTGAGCCTTTGCATACTGCTTTTTATCGCTTCGCACTGGCGTGGGTACTTCTCGCAGATTGCCTCATACGATGCCTTCATCAGCCCTGCCTCGGCAAGAGCTGCGGCGTTAAGGTCATCCTCCCAATCGTCAACACAGTTGAGATAAGCCAGGGCGATGTTCATATCTGCGGCATAGTCTGTTATCTCCGACTGCCAATAGCCGCGCTGCTTTACGGGATGGGTCGGGCATCTTGCCTCGCCGTGTAATTCAAAAGGCTCATACAGCGAATTCAGCAGCATGACAAGAAAGGTCATATCATATGTCAGCGTCATGCGTGCAAGCAGACCGTGCCGCTCATGCAGAGTATGGCACAATCCGCAATAGCAGGCGTTATAACGCTGCCGCTGCTCGTCATTGAGCCGTTTTAAATCAGCCGAAACATATCCGAACATCAGGTTTTGCCCTGGAATGAAGTTCCGCATTTGCGGCAGACGATATTGATCTTGCCCTTACCCTTGGGTACTCTTAGTGTAGTGTGGCAGGAAGGGCAGGAAAAGAACCTGTACTCCTTACGCTGAGTCCAACGCTCCTTAATCATTCTGAACTTTTTAACCGTGTTATAGCGGATGCGCATATAGTTGTTGTTCTCCTGAGTGCGCTTATAGACATTTCTGGAGAACATACGAAAATACACCAGCAGCAGCAGGACAAAGGAAAGCATCCAAAGCACTCTCGAAACCGCTGTTCCGTTAAAAATCACCGCCATAAGCAGCAGTACAAGACAAAGAACCGAGAACAGCCTGTTGAGTTGATCGCTGCCGTAGCGTCCCGACATAAATCGGGCAAATTTTTCTCTCATCAAAAGCTCACCTTGATCAGTACAATTTAATCACATATTTTAGCACAGAACTGCTTAAAAAATATCAATAATTTGTTAACCTTTGCTGTACTCCCACTTGTATTCCGTGGTCGTTCCCTTGCTTCCGTCGGAATGGGTCACGACGCAGCGTTTTATGTTGCCCAAATCATCGTAGGTGTACTCTTTTGAGGTGCTGCTGATGGGTTCTCCCTTTGCGTTATATACACTCAGCTTCACCGCATTACCCTTGTCGTCATAGCTGTACTCGGTGCGGCTTATGACCTTGCCGTCCGTGCCGTAGCTCAAATCGGCAAGAAGCAGTCCGTCAGAGGTATAGGTATAGCGGTTCTCGGTGGTGTCGCCCTCGATGTGGTCGATACGCACACAACGGCTTCTCCTGTTGCTGTCGTCGTATTCATACTTGTATTCGGAAATGACGAAAGACTCGCCCTCGTAGTTTTTTTCACTGACACAAAGGCCGTTTTTGTACTCATACGCCGTGACGGAAACGGTCTTTCCGTCCATTGTCGAGGCTGCCTTTATCAGCTTGCCGCTCCCGTCATACTCATAGCTTGTGCGGTATTCCTCTGAATACTCCTCGTCATTCACCGCCAGATAGCTTACAAGCAAAGTTTTTCTGCCTTTTTCGTCATATTCATAGCTGTTATAGCCTGCGGGGGCATCGTTTATGCCGAATTCGGCCTCCTTTATCACATTGCCTGCACCGTCATATTCGTAGATTATCGTGCTGAAAAGCAGACCGTTGGAGTTATATGAGACCTCCATTTTGAGTTTGCCGTCTTCCTTAGTATAAATTTCAGGATCGTCATTTTCAATAGGCTGCGTTGGCTGCGGCTCATTTTGCTCGTCCTTATCCGAGCAGGCGCACAGACATAACAGCATAAAAACCGATAGCAGCATCGATATGAGCTTTTTCACGGCTTCGCCCCCTTTTCTATGTGGATAATTATAGCATGGCTGTTGTTTTTCTTAAATAAATAATCTGTAAATTAAATCAGCCTTTCACATCGTAAAAGGCTGATTATTTCACAGTACGCGAACTCTTAAAACATCGTCCATCTTTCGTATCGTCACGGCAGTGTCCTCCCATATCTCATCACCGAGGTCAATGATCGTATAGGCATAGGGACCGTGTGGCTTGTTTATCATATGCTCGACATTTATATTCTTAGCGGTTATCAGGTCAAGTATGCGGTTTATCATACCGGGTACATTGTGGTGAATGACGCACAGGCGGCACACACCCATGCGCTCAAGCCTTGCCGAGGGAAGGTTTACGGAGTTTATGATATTGCCGTTTTGGAGGTACTCGTGAAGCTGCCTTGCCGCCATCTCCGCACAGCGGTCCTCGCTCTCGGGAGTGCAGGCTCCAAGATGCGGCAGTGCAATTACATTTTTACCGCCGAGTATCTTCTTGTTCGGGAAATCGGTGACATATTTTGCGACCTTGCCGCTTTCAAGTGCCCTGAGCATGGCATCGTCATCAACTACCTCGGCGCGGGATTCGTTTATGATGCGCACACCGTCCTTCATGAGTGAAAGCGCTCTCCCGTCAATAAGATGATGCGTATCCTCATTGTAGGGTATGTTTATGCTGATATAGTCGCAGTTTCTGTAAATCTCGCCGAGGTCATCGGCACGTTTGACATCACGGCTTAGCCTCCACGCCGATTCAACGGACATAAACGGGTCATAGCCGATGACGGTCATATCCAGTGCAAGGCAGGCATTTGCGACAAGTGCGCCCGTTGCGCCTAAACCAAGCACACCTATGGTCTTGCCCATAAGCTCGGGGCCGGCGAAATTTGACTTGCCCTTTTCGACCAACTCAGGTATCTTATCACCCTCGTTTGCTATGCTCTTGACCCATTCAACGCTGCCCAGAACATCTCTCGACGCCATGACAAGGGAACATATAGACTGCTCCTTGACCGCCTCGGCATTTGCGCCGGGGCTGTTAAAGACCACTATGCCCTTCTCAGCAAACTCGTCGATGGGAATGTTGTTGTAACCCGCTCCCGCTCTTGCTATACCCAGAAGTGAGGCATTGGTATTGTAGCCGTGCATATCGGCACTGCGAACAATGATGCCCTCCGGATCATCTATATCCGCGGCGACCTGATATCCGAGGGCTTTGAGCTTGTCTAAACCCATGGGTGAAATCTTGTTTATTGTCTTAATTTTATACATTATGTTCAACCTCAAATTGTTTCATATACCCGACGAGCGCTTCAACGCCCTCCATGGGCATGGCATTATACAGCGACGCACGCATTCCGCCGGTGAGCCTGTGACCCTTTATATTCAGAAGTCCGTGCTTGGACGCTCCCCTGACAAAATCCGCGTCAAGCGCATCGTTTCCGGTTCTGAAGGTGACATTCATATCGCTTCGTGAGCCGCGCTCGGCATGGGGGATAAACAGCTTGCTGTTATCCAAAAAATCGTACAGCTTTGCAGCTCTTGCCGATTTGATGCTCTCCATTCCGGCAACGCCGCCCATGCTCTCGAGCCAATCGAGCATAAGTCCCAGCATATAGATGCACCAGCACGGAGGTGTGTTGAGCATGGAATCCTTTTTGATAAGCGTATCATAGCTCATCACGGAGGGACAGACGGACAGCTCGTTGCCGGCAAGGGATTTGTCTATTATCACCACCGTCAGTCCGGCAGGTGCCATGTTCTTCTGCGCACCGGCATAGATAAGCCCAAAATCGGAGACATTGACGGGCTTAGACAAAATGTCCGAGGACATATCGCACACAAGAGGTATGTCCTTAGTATCGGGCACATAGTGCCACTCTGTGCCGTAGATGGTGTTATTTGCGCAGTAGTAGAAATACTCTGCATCTGAGCCGATTTTAAGCTCGCTCTGCGCGGGGATATAGCTGTGATCTCTGTCTGCGCTGTTGCAGGCTATGCTGACTTTGCCGTATTTTTCGGCTTCCTTTGCCGCAAGATTTGAGAAGTTTCCGGTCACGGCATAGCTCGCCGAGCCGCACTCACCCATCAGATTGAGCGGAATCGCCGCAAACTGGAGCGTTGCGCCGCCCTGCAAAAAAAGTATCTCGTGGCTGTCCGGCACATTGAGTGCCTTTTTGAGCTTTACCTTAGTTTCGGCAAAGATATCCGCAAACAGCTTACTTCGGTGGCTCATCTCCATTACCGACATTCCGCTTGAGCGGTAGTCGGTGATTTCACTTTGGGCAGCCTTCAGCACAGACTCCGGCATCATTGACGGTCCTGCGGAGAAATTATATATTCCTTTTCTCGACATGATGAGCACTCCTTTCGCTGTTATTTGCACAATACATTGATTATAAATCTGTGTGATATAGTTGTCAAACCGTATTTCCTACAAGCATTTCGCCCGAAACACCAGTTATCTCGACATTCTTTACAAGACCGCGCAGTTTATCGCCCTTTGCCCTGACAAGCACATATGTATCGCTGTGGCCCTGCCAGCAGCCGTCCTCCTCGGTTTCAAACAGCACGGGCAAAACAGTGCCGACCGCACTTTCAAGGTATGCTCTGCGGGTTTTTTCCGCCACTGCCCTCGCCTGCTTTGAGCGCTTTGCTTTCTCGGCTCGGTCTATTTGATTCGGCATTTTATCGGCAGGAGTGCCGGGTCGGCGAGAATACGGGAACACATGGACATCGGAGAATGCGACCTTTTCCAAAAACTCAAGCGTTTCACGCTGATGCTCCTCGGTCTCGCCGGGAAAGCCCACAATGAGGTCGGCGGTCAAGCCGCAGCCGGGGAAATACTTGCGCAAAAGCTCAGTGGCTTCAAAAAAGCGTGCGGTGTCGTACTTACGGTTCATAGCCTTCAGAGTCGCATCGCAGCCTGATTGCAGCGAGAGATGGAAGTGTCTGCACACGCTGCCCGTTTCGGCAATACGGCGGCAGAAGTCCTCGGTGATGATGCTCGGCTCAATAGAGCCCATGCGCAGGCGCATATGGGGCGCTGCCTTTGCGATAGCAACAATGACATCGGCAAGGTCCGGCTTTCCCTTGAGGTCAACTCCGTAGGAGGCGACTTCAATGCCGGTCACAACAAGCTCGCGGTAGCCCGCTGCGTCAAGCTCAGAGGCCTGCTCGGCTGCTGCCTCAACAGGCAGACTGCGCACCCTGCCTCGGGTGTAGGGAATTATGCAATAAGTGCAAAAATTCACGCAGCCGTCCTGAATTTTGAGCAGCGCACGGGTATGTCCGGCAACCGCTCCGGCAGGGAGCTCCTCAAAAACTCTGCGCTCAAAGGGCTTATCGAGATTTTTCTCACGCTCACCCTTCGCCACTGCGTTCTCGATTGCTTCAACAAGCTTTACCCTGTCGTTGCTGCCGAACACCACATCCGCTCCGAGCTTCTCTGCAGTATCGGGGCTCAGCTGTGAATAGCAGCCGGAGACGGCTACTATCGCATCGGGATTTTCCTCTTTGAGTCTGTTTATCGCCTGCCGCGACTTTCTGCCTGCCTCGGCGGTAACCGCGCAGGTGTTGACGATCACGGCATCGGCAAGCTCACCGTCACCGGCGGCGGTATGGCCGTGTTCATTAAGCAATGTCTCCATCGCCTGAGTTTCATACTGGTTGACCTTGCAGCCAAGAGTGTATATAATATATTTCATGTTTTTCTCCATTTCTTCACATAAGGAGTAGTCTATGGAAATCTATCTTGATAACGCCGCAACCACAAGGGTATGCCCCGAGGCTGCGGACATTGCTTATAAAACCATGCTCGAATGCTACGGCAACCCCAGCTCGACCCACACGAAGGGTCGTGAGGCAAAGGCTGTGCTCGACAAGGCCCGCAAGCAGCTTGCCGCCGCATTGGACTGTGCACCAGGCGAGGTGTACTTCACCTCATGCGGCTCGGAGGGCGACAACTGGGCAATACTCAACGGTGCGGAGAGTATGCGCCGCAAGGGTTTGCATGTCATAAGCTCCGAGGTCGAGCACGATGCCGTGCGAAAATCTGTCGACGAGCTTAAACGCCGCGGCTTTGAGGTCACGATGCTAAAGCCGGAATCCGACGGCTCAATAAGCCCCGAATCTGTCATCGGCGCTCTGCGTCCCGACACTGTTTTGGTCAGTCTCATGATGGTCAACAACGAGACCGGTGCCGTCACCGATATTGCCGCAATTGCAAAGGCACTGAAAAAGGCAAAGTCAATTGCCCTTCTTCACACCGATGCCGTGCAGGGCTTCATGAAGGTGCCGTTTTCCGCAAAAAGGCTCGGCGCGGACATGATAACGGTCAGCGGCCACAAAATTCACGCCCCTAAGGGCATAGGCGCATTGTATATCAAAACAGGGTTCAAAATCAAGCCCTATATAATCGGCGGAGCGCAGGAAAGCGGTATGAGAGCGGGAACGGAGCCTATGCCGCAGATTGCCGCCTTCGGTGCGGCAGCGGAGCTTGCAAAGTCCGGCATGGCGGAAAACACCGCGAACATGGCAAAGCTCCGTCAATACACCGCCGAACGCATTGTAGCAGAGATGCCCGAGGCGGTAATAATAGGCGGCGGTGCTCCACACATTCTGAGCGTTTCGCTGCCCGGTTGGCGAAGCGAGGTGCTTATGAACTTTTTGGAAGCCCGAGGCATCTATATCTCGCGAAGCTCAGCCTGCAAAAAAGGCGGCAGAAGCCATGTGCTCGAGGCAATGGGGCTGCCGGCCGAGGTGATAGACGGTGCTGTGCGCATAAGCCTGTCGCGCTACACGACTAAAGAGGAGCTCGACGAGCTGTGTTCTGCGCTCAAGAATGCGCACGACACCATCGCGCACAGATAAAGAATTATAACGATACCCACCGCCTGACAGACGGTGGGTATCGTT
>JAEDIN010000072.1 GCA_016292445.1 Oscillospiraceae bacterium
GAAAACGCGACATCCGAGGCAAGCACGAAAAATTCGTTGCCGTAAATGCCGGAGGCTGCGTTTTTGAATCTGCCCGACGGTGCTTTGTTCACCATCACCGCCATTTGCCCATCGGTGTGACCGGGGCAGGCGATGCACAAAACGCTGTCGTCGCCGAAAAGGTCGAAGCCTCTGCCGATGGGTCCCTGCACGGTGCCGTAGTAAAAAGGTCTGTCTATCATGTCCTTATACGGCATAAAGGTGTCCCACACCTGACGAACTCTGTACACCGTGCGGCAGGACCAGTAATACTCATGCTCGGCCATGACTATACGCTTTGCTTTGCCGGCAAAATCCTTGAGGGCGCAGGTGTGGTCAACATCGTTGTGGGTGATGAGCAGGAGGTCAATATCCTCGGGGCATATGCCCATTGCGGCAAGCTGCTCGACTGCGGTCTGCCCCTTTTCGATGTGCGGCCTGTAAAAGCTGCGCAGATACTTGGGCATAAGCTCCTTGCAGTCAGATGACAGTCCGGTCTCGACAAGAATTTTGCCGTGCACCGGATGCTCGATGAGATACACGCTCACGGGAAGCGTCACTCTTTTCAAGGCGCTGTCTTCAATGTATGCCATGCTTGCCGGTATCGTTATGCTGCCGCAGTGAAGGATATGAAGCTTTATACTGTTGTCCTTTTCCATTCGGACACCCTCTTTCCTTTGCCCATCGTACCACGCCTTGACCACCCGGTCAATAAAATTCTGATATGAAAAAAGCAGGCGCAGCCTGTTGCTCCGCGCGCACTAGTTAACCGCCTATTTGCAATTAGTGTTAAATATTTTTAATTACTATATTGACATTATGCATTACTTGTGCTATTTTATAGTCAGAGGTGATCAAGATGAAGCGAATAATTTCAAAATGCCCGACCTGCGACGGGACGCTGCAAATTTCCACACTGACCTGTCCCGATTGCGGTACGGAGATCAAAAACAGCTTTGAGCTGAGCGCTTTTGACAAGCTCAGCGCAGAGCAAGGCGATTTTCTTCTTGAATTTTTGAAATCAAGGGGGAATCTCAAAGACCTGCAAGCCAATCTCGGCATTTCCTATCCCACGGCGAAAAAGAAGCTTGACGATTTGCTGGCGGCACTAGACCTTGCCGGCGAAGAAGCACAAACGGAAGAAGGAGAAATCGACATGACTAATCTTACTGTCAACAGAAGCAGCACCAAGGCATCCGAAATTATCAAGGCGAAGCTTTTTGACAACGGCGGTCGCGCAATAGTCCACACCTTCCGTGGCGAGCCGCGCCAGATTTCCATATCCAACGACGGAAAATTCCTGTGTCCCCAGCTCGTACCCTACGATTTTGAGATTTTCGACGCAATCGTTGACCTACTCCTTCGCAGTCCCGGCTACCGCGCCAAAAAGGGCAGCGCACGCACCGCAAAGCTTGGCGAACCCGGCTGCGAGGAAAACACCGTCGCCGGAACGATTTTGGTCTATCTCGGAGTAAAACCCGGTCACACCGGCTATGACGCAGGCTTCCTGCTTTGCGCCGTTTTGGAGTGGGCAGGAATTGCCACGAACGGTCGCGGCGTGCTTAGCCTCAACAACGAATACAGGAGATTGCTATGATAAGGGCGCTGCTTGTATTTGTTATAAATCTGTTTCGCTGCATCTTTTTTAAGTATAACAAGTATTGATTTTTTACGATATGGAATAAGGGAGATAATATGGACAGATTAAAGCAAAAATTTGAAAACGAGTTAGTTTCCAAAATGCTTACTGCAAAAAGGGAGTGCGGATATAATCCGACTCGCTTCAATCAGGAAATGGCTCGTTACGGCGGCGTTGACACCGCCAAAAGGCTGATTGCCAAAGCAAGGCACACCGGCAACATTTCGGACGGTTTATCCACGCTATATATGTGCAGAAGATTAGATTTATCTATGGAAGAATCAGTATGCAAGGATGAATACGCCCCTCTTTTTACCGCCGAGGAGATTCAATACTGCAAGGAAAGACTGAACTCCTTAGGCTACGACTTCTCAAACATATAAAAATCTCCGGGCAATCGCAAATGCGATTGCCCGGAGATTTTGCAATCTACAGCGCTGTCACATCGAACATATCCTGTGCCGGGAGGTCGTGGAAGAGCTTGAATTTTTCGTCTCGGCTAAGCTCACCGCCGGGGTCTTTGAACGCAAGGCGCACGGCTTTGCCGCTCGGTGCGGTGACGGTGAACACCTGCTCGCCGGTGAGGTCGAAGGTCAGTCTGCCGCTATCCTCGGTGCAGCCGAGAATGACGCGGAATGCGTCCGTCGGGCATTTATTGCTCTCGGCAAGGCAGCTCGCCCCCGATTCCGCCGTCGGCTCTATGCCGAGAAGCTCGGCGGCATACAGCGCGGCGCGGTAGCCTATTGTAAGCCCGGGGCATTCGTGGCCGTGGTGCTCCGCACATTTTTTCCATAGCTCGTTGTTTATCATTTTTTCCCTCCGTCAATACGGTACAATTACCCGTATTCCCTTGTGTTCTATTATATCCACGCGCAGGTCGTAGACCGTTTCGATGGTCTCGGGTGTGACGGTCTCAACGCCGCCGAAGGAGAACACCTTTGCGTCCTTTATAAACAGGAAGCGGTCGCAGTGGCGCATGGCGAGGTTTAAGTCGTGAATGACAATCGCAACGCCGATATTTTTCTCCTGCGCAATATCGCGGATGACATGGAGCATCTCGTGCTGATTGTTCGGGTCGAGGCTGCTTGTAGGCTCGTCGAGCAGCAGGTATTTCGGCTGCTGAACCAAGGCTCGGGCCAACATGGTCTTTTGAAGCTCGCCGCCGGAAAGCTCGTCGAGGTATCTCGATTCGAGCTGCTTTAAATTGAGCATCTCCAGCGTTTCGGCAACTATGCGCTCATCCTCGGCGGTGACGCCCCACTTGATATAGGGCTTTCTGCCGAGCAAAACCGCGTCGAACACCATGGTGTGCGCAGGCTGGGTGTTCTGCGGCACATAGGCAACGCTTTGCGCAAGCTGCCTGCGCTGCATAGCGCCGACGCGCTCGCCGTCTATGAGCACGCTGCCGCCGGTGACGGGATTTATCCTGTCGATGCACTTAATGAGAGTGCTTTTGCCTGCACCGTTATTGCCGAGCACCGCCATGAACTGACCCTGCTCAAGGTGGAAGGATACTCCGTCGAGTATCCTTCTGCCGTTTTTGGAATAGGCAAAGGAGAGGTTTTTAACTTCAAGCACGCTTCTTACCTCCCTTAAACAGCAGATACAGGAACATCGGTGCGCCGAGGAAGGAGGTTATCGCTCCGATGGGCAGGATGACCGGCGAAATGACCGTTCTTGCGACCAAGTCGCCGCCGAGCATCAGCACCGCTCCCATGAAGGCAGAGCCCGGTATGAGCCAGACATAGTTTGTCCCGACGAGTCTGCGCACGATGTGCGGCGCGCACAGGCCGATGAAGCTGATAAGTCCTATGTAGGATACTATCGTTGCCGAAACAAAGGAGCAGGCGAGGATATTTATCACCCTCGTTTTGCCGACATTGATGCCGAGGCTGACCGCGGTATGCTCACCGGCGTCAAGGGCGTTGTATGTCCAGCGGTTAAAGATAAAATACACAAAAAACACTGCCACGACAACGCTTATGAGCGCAATATCGCTGCGTGTCGTGCTGCCGAGATCGCCGAAAGTCCAGAACACGAAAGAGGCAAGCTCCGTTTCGCTGGCAAAGTACTGCAAAAGCGTGGTCGCGCCGGTGAACAGCGCGCTGAGCGCAACGCCGGCAAGCACCATTGCCTCCGGCCCTATGGCTCTGAGCTTTGACAGCGCAAGAATGATGATAGACACCAGCATACTGCTCAAAAAGGCACAAGCCGACACCAAAAAGGAGTCGGCAAGGCCCGCAGTCCCCGCACCCAGCACCATGATCGCAAAGGCAGCTCCGAAGCTTGCGCCCTGCGAGATGCCGAGGGTGGAGGCCGAGGCAAGGGGGTTATTGAGTATCGCCTGCAAAACGCAGCCCGTCACGCCGAGGCCCGCACCGCAGATCACGGCGGTGTAAATCCTCGGCAGCCTCACGCCCTGCACCACGGCGTTTATTCGAGCATCGGCTGCTCCGAAGATGCCCTTTACAAGCTCTGTTACCGAGGTCGAATAGGAGCCGCACTTGAGCGAAATGAGCGCAAACAGCACCAGCAGCACAGCCATTGCCGTGAGCATGAGAAAGTTTCTGTATTTATTTTTACCGTATGCGCTGTTGTTTTGCATTTGTTGTTGCTCCTGAGTTTATTTCGTGATATCGACTGCGTCGAAGGTGTAGCCTGCGTCGCTGAGCGCCTTGCAGTAGTCGTCAGTGCCGAGGAAGGTCTTGAAGATCTCGTTTGCCTTGGCAACGGGGTCAACATCGGCAAAGGTGTCGGGATAAATGACCGTGCCCATGTAGTACATATCCGCCAGCGCAAGCTCGACATTGGTCGCGCAGAAGCGGAAGCTCACCTGCGAGAATACGCGGTTTTCCCTGACCGCAGTCAGGCTGTTGTAGAAATCGGGGTTTTCCGAATACTGTTGTTTTATAATATCAAGGCCGTTCGTGTCAACAAAAATATAATCGGGGTCTGCCTTGAGTACCTGCTCAATGTCCATATCGAAGGCACCTGCCTGACCTGTTGCGTCGGCAATATTTGTTGCCTTGAGCTCGGCAAGAGGTCCGTAGTGTGCCTCGGTGCCCTCGAAGCCGTGATAACCCTTAAATGTAACGCCGCAAACATAGACCGAGGGAACGGAATCCTTGTCAACCTTTGCAACCCTGTCGGCAATATCCTTTTTCATCGCCGTGAGATAATCGGTGAGCTCGCTTGCTCTTTCCTGCTTGCCGTAGATATCGCCGAGGAGCGTTATCATTTCAATCACGGCGTCGTCGAGAATGCCCTCGACCATGGGGATGGTGACGACGGGGATGCCGGTCTTCTGCTGATAAGCGTCGGCGGTGGCCTTGTCCATGTTGGCGATGATGACATCGGGATTTGCGGCGATTATCTGCTCGTCATAGGTCTCGCCGTTGTTTCCGGTCTGCGGCAGCTTTTCCCACACATCCTGATGCAGATAGGCGTAGGGCTTGTAAACTCCGATGTCCAGCTCGTTTTCCTCAACGCCGGCAAGCAGGTCGAGCGCGTCGAGATAGGTGGTAAAGCGCAGCGCGCCTACGCCTACGCATACAACGGATTTGACCGTCTTCGGGATCTCAACGGTTCTGCCGCAGGCATCGGTGACTACCTTCGTCCCGGTATCGTTTTTGTCGTTATCTCCATTTGTGCCGCCGCAGGCGCACAGGCTGAACAGCATTGCAAAGGCGAGCAATGCGGCAATGATCTTTTTCATGCGGTATTTCCTTTCAGAATGGGTTTGTTAAGATTTTAATACACGAAAAGCCCCGCCGCAAGCCCCCCGGGGGGATAGAAATTTTATAACATAGAACTGGGAAATATAGCCGCAACGAGCAAGTTCCAATACGCAGCAGGGGGAGTGTGAGGGGGTAACGAAGTGTCGGTGCGGAAGTGAATGACATGCCGGGGGCATGTCAGAGCCGCACCGTGACCGAGCCGCAGCGAGAAAGGTCCCGCCTCAAATTGGATTATAGCCATCAAAAACGCCTGAGTTATCAGGCTTTTTGACGAGCATAGCGAGATTTTTCGTGAAGCAAAGCTTCACAAAAAAT
>JAEDIN010000073.1 GCA_016292445.1 Oscillospiraceae bacterium
AAGTTCAACAAAATTCACGGCGAAAATCCGTTTCTTCCGCTCAGCGACATTGTTTACGAATTGCTGCTTCGGGATATCATAAGCTTCAGACTGCAGCCGGGTACCAAAATCAGCGAAAACGCTATTTCACAGCAGCTCAATATCAGCCGCTCGCCGGTGAAAACGGCGCTGGAAAAGCTGGTCGACCGCCGCTTTGCGCGAGTTGTCAACAATCGCTACTATGTCGCGGATTTTGACCCCGAGCATTACAAGGAAATCTGCGATTTCACAATGATGATAGAGCCCTTTGCCGCAAAAAAGGCGGCGAGAAGAATTACACCCGAGCAGCTCGAGGAGCTGTACAGAATATCCGCCAATCTTACAGCGCTGTATCAGGAGGCATATGCCAGCGGAAAGGATTTTGGCTACACAAAGCTTCTCGACCAGGAGATGGCGTTTCATTACGGCGTTGTCAAGGCATCGGGAAACAGCCTCATCTCCAGCCTGTATGAGGAGCGCAGGTTCGAGGTGTGGAGATTTCGCGGCTACCTGCTTTACAGCAGACCCGAGGGCTTTTTTAACACCGTCGACACCGACCACAAGCTCATTTGCGACATTCTCAAGCTTGGCGACGGCGACCTCGCGGCGGCAGTTACCAAACGCCACCTGCATGTGTCACGCGACAATATAGAACGGTACGAGTTAATTGATCTGAAATAACACGCTCATTAATTTGCTTACTAAACAGCGGATGCTAATACCTGCGCCGGCAAGCCGAATAATGGTTTGCCGGTGTTTCTGCACATAAAACTGTGCAATTGTCGGGAGAGCGCGGCGGGAAATCGACCGTTTTTTTGACAAATTGCGCTTTAGTTGACGCAATTTAAGCTCATGTTCTAAACTGTGTATGCTTTTGTTATAAGGCAATTTTGAGGTGCAGGTCGAAAAAGGCGGCCTGAAAAATTTGATAATCATGATGCTGCCGTAGTTACGGCGGGATATTTCTCTCCTGACCCTGCGCAAAAGGGATTGTTTTATAACACTCCCTTTGGTGCGCAGGGTCATTTGTTTAATTTTTGACAGCGCAGACACGGGTAATTACATCCGATGATGCGGATTTAATTATATAGACAAAATAGAGAAGAATAAAAAACAGGAGGAAAGAAAAAATGAACGACAAAAGCGTTCTCAAAAGCACATGGGCGGCTGCCTTCACGGTAGCGTCCGTATGGTTCGGAACCCATGTCGGCGGCGGTTTTGCCTCCGGCAACCAGGTCATCCAGTATTATTCAAATTACGGCTACACTTCCGTAATTTTCCCCATTCTCGCAATGGGTCTTCTTGCAGTTGTAATGTACATCATGATGAAGTTTGCAAAGCTCAGCGGCTTTACTAACTACAAGGACACCTACGCGGCTCTTTATCCCAAACCGTGGATGGAGGTCTTCTTTGAGATTTTCTACATCGTTATCGTGCTTGCTGCAATGGCATCGGCGGTCGCAGGTGCAGGCGAAGTTCTCGCAAACTTTATCGGCGTTAAATATGTCGGCGCAGGCAAGGTCACGATGAACCTCGTTATTGTTGCAGTCCTCATCATTCTGACCATCTTCGGCATCAAGCTGGTTCGCGCGGCTTCCACCGTTTTGTCCGTGGCAATCATTGTTATCACCGCACTGCTCGTTGTCTTCGGTCTGACCGCAGATTACGACTCCATCGCAGCCCAGCTCACTTCCCAGTATAATGTTGAGCTCGCCGAGTACACCAACGCCACCGCAACCGCAATCTGGAAGGGTGTTCTTGTTTACGCAGCATTCCAGTGCGTATCCATCCCCCCGATGATCGCAGCCGCAAACGAACTGTCCCTCAAGGGCGTCAAGAAGGCAAATATCCTCGGCTGGCTCATGAACGGCTTCGCACTTGCAGCCTCCGGCTGGATGCTCACCAAGTGGTACCCCTTGCTTGCCTCCCTCCAGAACGCAGGCAAGGAATTCCTCGCAGCTAATCCGACCGCAACCGTGGCAACTGATCCCATCGTTGCCTATGCAACCGCACTGGGCATCCCCAACCAGACCGTGCTTAACCTCATCGGTATCAAGTGGCTGATGGTAGCATTCAGCGTCCTGCTGTTCTGCGCCTTCATGTCCACCTGCGTAACCCTCGTTTACACTATGATTCAGCGCTTCGAGGGCAAGTTCTTCCCCAACACCATCAAGAACGACAAGCTGCGCGGCACTATCGTTGCGGCACTTGTTATCGCTATCTGCTTCGCAATCTCCCTGCTCGGCCTGACCGAAATCGTCAAGTACGCATACGGCTATGACGGCTACTACTCAATCGTAGTCATCGTCATCCCGGCATTCATCTGGGGCATCCCCAAGATCAAGAAGCTCGAGGCGGCAAAGAAAGCAGAGTAATTTATAATCATGAAAATTGCTATGATCGGCTCCGGGGCAGCAGGCAGCGTCTTTGCCTGCTACCTCAAAAAAGGCGGTGCGCAGCTCACGCTCGTTGACCGCTATAAGGCGCACATGGAAAAGTGCGGCAGCGTCGGCATGACCTTCGTCACTCCCGAGGGCGAGGAGCTTTTGACGGGCTTTACTACCGCCGAGACCGCCGAGAATATCGGCGTGCAGGATGTGGTCATACTGATGGTCAAGGCGACGCAGACCGACAGCATCATGCCCTCGCTTGAAAACTGCATCGGCGATGAAACCGTTGTCGTGTCGCTGCAAAACGGCCTCGGCAACGACGAGGTGCTTGCAAAGTATGTCGGAAAAGACCGCATTCTCTACGGCTTCGGAACTATAGGCACGGAGCTTCCCGAGCCTGCAAAGTGCGTATCCAAGCCCGAAAGCGGCGTTATCATGCGCTTTGGCGCAGCGCAAAAGTCGCCGCTGACCGACAAGCTGGGCAAGGAGCTTGAGGAATGCTTCTGCAATGGCGGCTGCCTGACCCGCTTCGAGGCGGATATCCGCCCCTTCGTGTGGAAAAAGGCAATATCCAACAGCGGCTACAACACGCTGTCATCCCTGCTTAGGCTAAAGGTCGGCGAATTCCTCGACACCGAGGAGGGCGTGGAGCTGATAAAGACCGTTTGGGCGGAGGGCTGCGCGGTGTGCAAGGCAGTGACGGGAGTTGACCTGTGGCAGGAGATGCTCGAGGAGCTTCCGAGACTCAAAGTCGGCTTTGCGACCTACTATCCGTCCATGGCACAGGATGTGCTTATAAACAAGCGCCAGACCGAGATCGCGCTTTTAAACGGCGCAATTGCTCACTACGGCGCGCAGTACGGCGTGCCCACACCGGTCAATTCGGCATTCACGCAGCTCATAAGCTGCATTCAGAAAAATTACGACAAACAATATAAATAGTGTGAAGGAGTAATAATCATGAAAATTGCAATGTATGGTTCCGGCGCAGCCGGCAGCGTTTTTGCCTCTTATCTTCGCAATGGCGGAGCTGATATTATCCTCATCGACCGCTACGAAGCACACATGAAGAAGGTTGCCGAGGAAGGCATGCACTTCATCATCCATCAGGAAGAAAACGGCGAATATCACGACATCGTAAAGCAGCTCACCGGTTTCCGCACCTACACCAGCGCAGCTCAGGCGGCAGAGGCCGAGGGCAAGGTCGACATCATCATCTACATGACCAAGGCCACCCAGCTCGAGCAGGCAATTCAGGATTCTCTGCCCGTAGTCGGCGATACCACCGTTGCCGTTTCCCTCATCAACGGCCTCGGCAATGACGACAATCTGTTTAAGGTATTTCCCAAGGATCGCTGCGTCATCGGCTCCGGCGTTCTCGGCACCGCAATGCCCGAGCCCGGCACCTGTGTTTCCACTCCTGCAGGCGGCGTTCAGATGAACTTCGGCGGCGCAGTCAAGAGCGAGCTGACCAACGCAGCCTGCGCAGAGCTTCTCAAGTGCTACCGCGACGGCGGCTGCGACGCTTACTGGCGTGACGGCGACCCCGGCACCGACAACAACATCTATAAGTTCATCTGGAAGAAGGTTTGCGTCAATGCAACCGTCAACACCGTATGCGCCGTTCTGCGTCTGAAGATCGGCGAGGTTGAGGCTGACCCCTACGGTCAGTGGCTGTTCCACTCCGTCATTCGTGAGACCTGCGCCGTTGCAACAGCAAAGGGTGTTCCCATGGATGCAGACGAGTTCATTGCACACGACCATGCCGATATCGTCACCAGCATCGCAGACTACTATCCCTCCATGTGCCAGGATATGCTCTTCAATCAGCGTCAGACCGAGATCGATGTTCTCAACGGCAAAATCGCCGAGTACGGCGAGGAGCTGGGCATCGACACCCCCGTCTGCAAGGTCCTGTCTCAGGTCGTCCGCTGCATCCAGGGCAACTACGACAAGCAGTTCTTCAAGAAGTAATTCTTTGTTTTATGGCGACAAGGCACCGGAAACGGTGCCTTGTTTTTTGCGAATTATTCTGGTATCATTGCTTTTTGCATGATATAAGGAGGACAACATGGATTCTGTTAAGAAAAAAGCACCGGGTGTTGCGCTGTGCGCAGTTCTTGCCGCTGCGGCAACTCTGCTGAGCACGGTAGAGCTCGGCTCATTCTCGCTTGAAATCGTCGGCGCACCCGTTTTCTCGATTTTACTGGGCATGCTTATCACGCTCGCCGTACCCAAGCTTGCATCAAGTGAGCCCACCAAGACCGGAGTTAAGTTCACCTCGAAGAAAATTCTCCAGTGGGCGGTCATAATCCTCGGCTTTTCGCTGAATATGAGCACCATCGCCAAGGTCGGCGCAAAAAGCCTGCCGGTCATCGTCTGCACCATCGCGACCTCGCTTATCTTGGCATATGTCATGATGAAGGTGTTAAGACTTGACGCTAAGGTCGCCTGCCTCATCGGTGTCGGCTCGTCCATATGCGGCGGCAGCGCAATTGCGGCAACCGCTCCGGTCATCGATGCGAGCGACGAGGAGGTCGCAAGGAGCATATCCGTCATATTCCTGTTCAATGTGCTGGCAGCCCTCATATTCCCGTACCTCGGCCATGCCATCGGCCTCGGCAGCGGCGGCTTTGCCGTGTTCGCCGGAACTGCGGTCAACGACACCTCGTCCGTCACCGCAGCCGCCTCCACCGCCGAGGGCATTTACGGCGTGGACGGCATACTCTCGTCTGCCGTCACCGTCAAGCTCACGCGCACCCTCGCGATAATCCCCATCACCCTCGTGCTCGCCCTGTGGCGAACCGCAAAGGCGAAAAAAGCCGGTGTTAACGCCGAAAACGCCTTCTCTTTCAAGAAAGCGTTCCCGTTTTTCATTGTCTGGTTCGTGCTGGCGGCACTCGTGACCACCGCCGTCGGACTTCTGCCCGAAAGCGGCTTCACCGCCCTCTACGGCGGCAGCTTCGTGCCTGCAATGAAGTGGCTTGCAAAGTTCTTCATCGCAATGGCAATGGGAGCTATAGGCCTGAACACAAACATCGTAAGCCTCGTAAAAAACGGCGGCAAGCCGATCTTGCTCGGTTTCTGCTGCTGGGTAAGCATCTCCGTCGTGTCGTTACTCGTCCAGCTCGCAACGAATCTTTTTTACACAAGCATATAACAAAAAAGCAGACCGTTTGCGGTCTGCTTTTTGTTA
>JAEDIN010000074.1 GCA_016292445.1 Oscillospiraceae bacterium
CTTTCGCCGTATGCCTTGCCTATTTTTTCATCGGTATACGCCTTTTGCGCGGCGTTTTCCATGGTCTGCGCCCAGAAATCGGCGGTAGCCTTCGCGGAGCTCAAAATCTCCGCACCCCACGGGGTTTTGCCGATGTCCGTCATATCGCCCTCGAGCAGTTCGATCTGACGCTTTGCCCATTTATCAGGCCTTGCGTGGCTCTGCATCTTCTTGTGCAGGCTCAAAACTATGTTGGCAAGACGGCTGTCATCCCGACCTGCGCCGACGGAGTCTGCAAGCATCAGAAACTCCTCGCTCGGTTCCTCGTAGGCAGCGTCCATTACACGCTCTATCACGCGCTGCTTTATCGCCTCGGAGCGGTCCTCCTCTATGACCTTGAATTCCGGCGAGAGTCCCGCCGCATGGCAGTTTTCGCGCAGAAACGCAGCGCAAAAGCTGTGAATCGTGCCTATCTGCGCCTTCTGGCACAGTGCGCTTTGGCGGCGAAGCCTGCGGTTGTCGGGCTCGGCAGCAAGGCGCGCGGCAATCTCGTCAACTATGCGGCTTTTTAATTCTGCCGCCGCAGCCTTGGTGAAGGTAATTATAAGAAAGCTGTCGATATCCGCGTCATCACTTATACGCGCAAGCAGTCGCTCGGTCAAGACCTTGGTCTTGCCGCTGCCTGCCGCCGCAGATACGAGTATCGCGCGGCCACGGGTCTCGATGGCGGCTTTCTGTGACTTTGTCGGGGAAAAATCAGCCATTGCCCTCACCTCCCTCAAGAATGCTCCACACCTTTGTGGCGGCAAGCTTCGGCATTTTCCGCACCGACTCGCCGTTTTCGCCATCGGCAAAATGGCAGGCATCAAAGTAGTCGCAGTTTAAGCAGGCATTTTCCTGCTGGGCACGGTAATAGGGATCTGCTGCAATGCTGCCGCGTTTAAGCTCGGCCGCCATATTGCGCAAGGTGCCGTCAATGTGCTTTGCGAGAAGTCCGAGACGCTCTGCCGACGCAAGCGCGTCCCCCTGCGCAACGCCCTCCTTGAATTTTACGGGGATATATCGCGGAGTTTCCGAATGCTCCATCGCGTTTATTACCGCCGGATCGTCTAAGATGAGTCCGCTGCGCTTTATCTGCTTGGCGCGTTCCTTTGCTATCTCCTCGTCGGACATATCCGCGCTCGCCGAGAGCATCACATCCCGGGCAGGAATATACAAAACGCCTGCCGTCTCTATGTCTTTACCGTAGAGCAGATGTCCGTTTTCGCCGAGAGAAAACAAATACAAAAGCATTTGAAGTCCCATACCGTACCACACATCGCTCAAGGAAAAGCTCTTTCTTCCGGTTTTGTAATCGACCACGCGCAGATACAGCTTGCCCTCATGCAGCCAGCCGTCAACTCTGTCGGCAATGCCGGTCAGAATGAGGCTGTCCTCGCCCTCGCCGAGCTTTAACGGCGGCAGCGCGCTCGTTTTACCGAAGTCAAGCTCGAACGACAGCGGTGCAAAATCGGATACCCGCAGCTCGTTTGCCATGTCCGTGACCACCTGCCGCACATTTTTCGTTAAGCGACGGAACAGATATTCAAACCGCTTCGACTTTTCCTTGAAGTCGTTGAGCGTATCGTGTATGTATTCGGCGATATATTCTTCGCATATCCGACCCAGCGTATCGTCGTCGACCTTTTTGAAGCCGCCGAGCTTCATGACCTCATGCGCCGTGTTTTCGAGGATATAGTGCATGAACACGCCCATCTCCGGCGGTGTGAAGCCTGCCGGCTCTCGGGTCTTCGCCTTTAAGCCGTACTGCATGAAGTAGGCAAAGCGGCAGGAGGCAAATTTATCTATCCTCGACGCGGAAAGCCTTATATTTTCTCCGTAAAGGGCATTGACCGAGCGTCTTGACAGGCTGCCCCTCGTCATCTCCGAGGCTCTGTAAAGTGCCTGCATTCTCTCGGGTGCAAGCTCGTCAAACAGCCGTGCCGCCGAGGCTTCGGCTGCTCCACCGCCGCAAAGGGCGTTGGCTGCAAGCTCGAGGGCCGGTGCTTTCGCGTTCATGCGCACCTGCGCCATATCGGCCGCCTTCGGCTCTATACCGAAAATCGCCGAGGCACGGTTAACGACAAACGCCGCTCTCTGCGGTTCGCCGGAAGCGTCAAACGCAGGATAGCACAGGCACAGCGTTTCCGAGGGCAGGGTCAGGCAGTTGTAGATTAGCGAAAACTCCCTCCACAGCTCGCTGTCCCCCGCTCCGCCGAGGTCTATGTCCATTTCAAGCAGCCTGCGGCGTTCGTCCTGCGAGAACATACCCGTTTCGTCGCCGCTCTGCGGAAGTCTTGAATCGGATGCTCCGAGTACGATAAGGTGCTTTATGTTTCTACGGCGCATACGGTCAAAATCGCCCGCCGTCACACGGTCGAGCGCGGTGGGTATAGTGCCGACATCGTATTTTGACAGCATGAGCGTAAACAGCCTGCCGAAGCTGTCGCGGTCGATCTGCGTATCGCCCAGAACGGAGGCGCACTGCTCAAGTGCGGACACCGTTATATCCCATAGCTGCGCATACTCCTGCGCCGCCGCCTGCCTGCCGTTTTCGGTAAGCTGCTTTGATTTTTCCTCCAGTCTTTCGGCAAGGTCGAGGTTTTGCAGCAGCTCGGCAAGAGCCTGCGCCTGTGCGTTCGCCGTTTCCGCATTTTCGCTTGCTGCGGCAAAGGCAATGAGCGGAGCTGCCGCTTGGCGGCGAAGCCTGTTTATCCTGCGCAGCTTTTCGTTTGCTTCATCGTCATACTCACCGCCGAAGCCGTCCGGATGCAGCCGCCAGTCGCTCTCCTGCGTCCACGCGCTGCCCCGAAGCTGCCACATAAGCACATAGTTTTCAAGCTCATCGCACTCGTCCATGCTAAGACCCGTAAGGTCCGTACGCAGATATGCCAGCATATCGCCGGCTTCCCAGCCGCCGCTTATTATCTCGTACACCGAGGCAATCAGCGCAGGCAGGGGCTTTGAGAAAAGATCCGCCTTTCTTGCAGTGTAAAGCGGCACACCGTAGCGTGAAAACGCGCTTTCAAGCGAAAGCCTGTAATCGTCAAAGCCGCGCACCGCAACGGCGATATCGCGCCAGCGGCAGCCGGTATCTCGCACAAGGCTTATCGCCCTTGCCGCGGCAAGCTCGCACTCACAGGCCATGTTGGGTGCGGTGTTAATATATACGCAGGGCTTATCGCCCTCGAATTTTTCCGAGGAGTAGGAAAACAATTGGTCGGCAAAATAGCTTAGCGAAGCGTTTTTGCTCTGTGTCTGTGTATAATCCTTTACCTCGCTTTTTATGCCGTTTTCCTTTGCAAAGGCAAGAAGCCCTCTTGCCGTGATGCGTGAAAGCTCGAATATCTCGCTGCCGCCGGAAAGCCCGTCGCAGCCCAGGCAGACGGTGACGCTTGCGCCCTTCAGAAGCAGTGCCTCAATGACGCGCCTTTCCTGCGCGGTGAAATCGGTAAAGCCGTCTATGAAGATGCTCGTTTTTTCGTCTACGGAGCTTTGCTCTATCTGCCGGGCAAGCAGGGTGAGCCTGTCGGTGGGGTCGGCGTGGCCGTTTGCGACCACGGCATCATACGCTTCAAGGATAAGCGATAAATCGTACAGCTTGTCACCGAGTGCACCCTCGCAGTCAAGCGACGCCTGCATGAGCTGCTCGGAGGATATGCACGCCGTTTTAAGCTCATCCACCGCCGAAAGCAGCATCGTTTGAAGCTCGGCCTTTTTGCGTGCCGAGGAATAGACTCTGAGCCTTGAATAAAGCCCGTCAGCCGCAAGTGCCATACACAAAAGTCTGCCGCCCTTGTCAAGATACGGCACCGCGCCCCCGCCGAGCTCGGCATTTAGTTTTCTTGCCAGTCCGGTAAAGCTCAGCACCTCGGCATACAGCGAAAGACTGTCGCCGCATATCCGGCACAGCTCGCGCTCGGCCTCATGGCTGTACTGCTCGGGAACTATCAGAAACTGACCGCCCACACGGTGCTTGACAGCGTCATTTATTTTCTTCATCATCGCCGCAGTTTTGCCCGTACCGGCCTTGCCTATCACGATTTGAAGCATTTTCTCACCGCCTTCATGCGCATTTTATCAAATTATTTATACAAGGGCAAGGGCAAGAACTCTTGACTGAATATTGTCAATGTTTTTAGCCCTTTGCGGTTGAATATGATTTTGCACGGTGATAAAATATTGTTGCAAATTATTGGAGAATATGAATTTTCAGATATGAGATTATGAAAGGAAGAACAAAATGAATTTTTCAAGCAAAATTGAAAAGTGCGGTCTTTCACCCATGCGCAAGTTTGCTCCCTATGCAAACGAGGCCGTAAAAAAAGGCAAGAAGCTGTACCACCTGAACATCGGTCAGCCCGATATCGCCACCCCGGCGGCATATTTTGAAGCCGTCAAGGACTTCTCCCAGCCCGTTCTGGCATATGCTCCCTCCGACGGCGTTCCCGTGATGATAGACGCTATCGTTGACTATTACGGCAAGATAGGCGCACCCATCACCAACAAGCAGGTGCTTATCTCCACCGGCGGCTCCGAGGCATTGCAGATGGCTCTTGCCAGCATTCTCGATGAGGGCGACGAGATAATCATTCCCGAACCGTTCTACCCCAACTATTCGACCTTTGTCACCCTCACCGGCGCAACTATCCGTCCCGTCACCACCAAGCCCGAGGAGGGTTACAAGTTCGCCGTTCGTGAGCGCATCGAGGCCTGCATAAACGAGCATACCCGTGCCATCATGTTCACAAACCCCGGCAACCCCACCGGCACCATCCTCACCGAGGAGGAGCTCAAGCTCATGGCGGATATCGCCAAGGAGCATAACCTGTTCATCATCGGCGACGAGGTCTACCGTGAGTTCGTTTACGGCGGTGAGAAGCTCATGAGCCTGCTCCAGCTTGAGGGCTATGAGGAAAATGTCGTTGTCATCGACTCCGTCTCCAAGCGCTTCTCCGCCTGCGGCGCAAGAATCGGCTGCATGATAACCCGCAACACGGAGCTGTACAATCACGCAATGAAGTGGTGCCAGGGCCGTCTGTGTGCCTCCACCATCGACCAGATTGCCTCCGCCGCTCTGTATTCCGTCGGTCCCGAGTACTTCGACGCAGTCCGCAAGGAATACTGCGCAAGAAAGGATTGCCTCGTCGAGGGTCTTAAAAAGATTCCCGGCGTTGTCTACTCCGAGCCGAAGGGCGCGTTCTATGTCATGGCGGCACTGCCCGTTGACGACGCCGAGAAGCTGCAGATGTTCATGCTTCAGGAGTGGGACGACAACGGCGAAACGCTCATGTTCACTCCGGCAGAGAGCTTCTACAAGACTCCCAACACCGGCAAGAACGAGATCCGCATGGCTTATGTCATAAACGAAGCCGATATCACTCGTTCCATGGAGCTGCTCAGGAAGGGCATCGAGGCATACAACGCAAAGAATAAATAAGAAAGCATATGCAAGCCCGGCGAGTGCATCCGCACCCGCCGGGCT
>JAEDIN010000017.1 GCA_016292445.1 Oscillospiraceae bacterium
TACGGCATCAAGACCATCATCTCCCTCGACCCCATCATGGTCGACGGTACCGGCATGTGCGGCGGCTGCCGTGTTATTGTCGGCGGTGAGACCAAGTTCGCTTGCGTTGACGGTCCCGACTTTGACGCACACGAGGTCGATTTCGACTCCCTCATCAAGCGCGCAGCCTTCTACAAGCCCGAGCAGGACGAGGCTGCAAAGCATATTTGCAATATGACCGGAGGTAAGCGTAATGGCTAATATGAAGATGGAAAAGAACCCGATGCCCGAACAGGATCCTCAGGTTCGTAATCATAACTTTGACGAGGTCGCTCTCGGCTATACTCCCGAGATGGCTATCGACGAGGCAAAGCGCTGCCTTAACTGCCACAATATGCCCTGCCGCAGCGGCTGCCCCGTTTCCGTTCGTATCCCCGAGTTCATCGCAAAGGTCGCTGAGGGCGACTTCGATGCAGCTTACGAGATAATCACCTCTACCAACTCCTTGCCTGCTGTCTGCGGCCGTGTCTGCCCACAGGAGAAGCAGTGTGAGTCCAAGTGCGTCCGCGGCATCAAGGGCGAGAGCGTCGGCATCGGCCGTCTCGAGCGTTTCGTCGCCGACTACCACATGAACAAGGCTGATAAGCCCGCACCCGTAGTTCCCGAATCCAACGGCCACAAGATCGCTGTTGTCGGCTCCGGTCCGTCCAGCCTCACCTGCGCAGGTGACCTTCGCAAGATGGGCTATGATGTCACTATTTTCGAGGCCTTCCACAAGGCAGGCGGCGTTCTTGTTTACGGTATCCCCCAGTTCCGTCTACCCAAGGAGATCGTTGCTGCTGAGATCGATAACCTCAAGGCTATGGGCGTTAACATCGTCACCAACGCAATTATCGGCAAGTCCGAGACCGTCGACGAGCTGTTCGAGGACGGCTTTGAAGCAGTGTTCATCGGCTCCGGCGCAGGTCTGCCCCAGTTCCTGCACATCCCCGGCGAAAATCTCCTCGGCGTTTACTCCGCTAACGAGCTGCTCACCCGTGTAAACCTCATGAAGGCTTACAGAGACGATTACGACACACCCATCAAGCACTTCAACCGTGTTGCGGTTGTCGGAGCAGGAAATGTCGCAATGGACGCATCCCGCGTTGCAAAGCGTCTCGGTGCAGAGCATGTTTACATCACCTACCGCCGCGGCAGAGATGAGCTTCCTGCCCGTAAGGAAGAGGTCGAGCACGCAGAGGCAGAGGGCATTGAGTTCAATCTCCTCAACAACCCTGTTGCCATCATCGGCGACGAGAACGGCAATGTCAAGGGCATCGAGCTTGTTAAGCAGGAGCTCGGCGAACCTGATGAAAAGGGCCGCAGAAAGCCCGTTCCTGTTGAGGGCAGCAACTGGGTTCTCGATGTTGACACAGTCATCATTGCTATCGGCACCAGCCCCAACCCCCTGATCCGCAATACCACCGAGGGTCTTACCTTTACCCGCAAGGGCGGCATCGAGGCCGGCGAGAACGGCCAGACCGCTCGTGAAGGCGTGTTCGCAGGCGGCGACGCAGTTACCGGTGCTGCAACCGTTATCCTCGCAATGGGCGCAGGCAAGGCCGGCGCAAAGGGTATTGACGAGTACATAAAGAGCAAAAAGTAATTTTGTAAATATTCATGCAAAATCAGCAAATCTCCGGCAATACTTTGTGTATTACCGGAGATTTTTTGCGGTATGGGCGGAAAAGAGCCGCTCCAAACCGGTTTCTCCCTATCTGAGTCAACCCAAGGGAAGCTTTTTTGTTGCATTTTTCGCCGCGATGCAGTACAATAACTTTCGTAATAAAGTGCAATATTTACGATGCAGCGTTATTTTGCATTTATATGAGAGGTGTTTTTATGAACAGAGCTCAATTTCAGACATATTTGGAAAATAGCAGCAGTTCTAAGCTGCGTGATGTGGTCTCGCAAATGCTTTATGACGAGATAGTGTCCCTGAGGATTGCACCGGGCACAAAGCTCAATGTCAACAGCATCGCTTCTGCGCTCGGAATTTCAAGAACTCCGGTCGCTGAGGCGATAGTAAATTTGTGCGAACAGGGCTTCGTCGTTTCAAAGCCTAACACCAGCGGCTACTATGTCATTGACCTCAGTCTTAGCGATATGATCGATCTCTACGATGTCCGTGCCGCGATAGAATGCGAGGCAGCCGCCCTCTGTACCGAGAGAGCAAGCGCAGAGCTTATCGCCGAGCTTGAAAGGCTTGCCGACAAGTTTACGGACTGCGTTATAAAAAAGGACTACGACGGCATGATTGCCACCGATATGCCCTTCCACAGCCTTATCGTGCAATACTGCGGCAACAGCTACATTCAAAAATGCTACGAGATGCTTCTGCCGAATTTAACGATGTACCAGTCGTCAATGATTAAATTTATCAGTAATGCCGAAGAAAACCCGTGGTCGTCGAGCGTTATCTACAACCACGCCGCAGTTGTATCCGCAATAAAGATGCACATTCCCGAGCTTGCAAGGCAGGCAATGAGCGACCATGTGACCTCAAGCCTCAACTTCACCATGTTCTCCGGCGGCGGCGCGGACCCGTTTTCAAGCGTCAGAAAGCAGAGAAAAAAATGATACAAAAAACAGCTCAATGGTTTCAGCAAACCATTGAGCTGTCTAATTTTTTAAGTGTCAGTTCCAGCAATCGGTCTTGCCTTCAAGTCCGATTGCTGCGGCCTTGAATTCAGGTGTTTTGCCTTCCTTGCGCTGCTTCTTGTAATCCTTCAGAGCAGCGATGGCAGGACCGCCGATGATGAGAATTACGGGTACATTGATGACTACCATAATGCCCTGGAGCATATCTGCGGTATCCCAAACAACACCGGCAGACAGAATTGCACCGACAAACACCAGTGCGGTCGCCAGAAGGCGGAAGCAGGTGATGAAGGTCTTGCCGGGCTTACGCTTCATGATGAATCTCAGGCAGCCCTCGCAGTAATAGTAATTGCCGAGCAATGTTGTGAACGCAAACAGGGTCAGTGCAGCGGCAATGAAAATGGGACCAACATTGCCGAGAGATGCGAAAATGGAGTCCTGAACGAAGCCGGCTGCATTGGCACTTCCGTCTGCACCTATGTAGGGTGCGACATTGATGCCGCCTGTCTTAAGCTGACCGCACAGGCACATGAAAGCGGTTGCCGTGCAGATAAGCAGAGTGTCAAGGAACACGGAGAGCATCTGGACAAGGCCCTGCTTTGCCGGGTGAGCGACATCCGCGCCGGCGGCTGCATTGGGTGCAGAGCCCATACCTGCCTCGTTGGAGTACAGGCCGCGCTTGATGCCCCACATTATGCAAGAGCCGGTGAAGCCGCCGAATATCGCCTCAAAATCAAATGCGCTTACGAAAATCGCCTTGAACATGGCAGGAATGTAGGTGATGTTCATGACGAGGATAACGAGGGATACTATAACATACAAAACGCCCATAACAGGAACGAGAACTCCGGTGACCTTAGTCAGGCGCATCCCGCCGCCGAATACGCAAGCTCCGAACAGAACTGCGAGGATGCCGCCGATTATGTACGGAGTGGTGGAGGCATCATAGAAGCTGAAGCTGCCATAGGTGGACTGGGTGTTGTACGCAGCCAGCATATTGTAACCAACGGCATAGGTAAGGATAAGTACAATTGCGAAAATGATGCCGAGCCAACGCTGCTTGAGCGCGTCCTGCATATAGTAGGAAGGGCCGCCGTAGTAGCTGCCGTCATCGTCCTTCTTCTTGTAGATCTGGGCAAGGGTGGATTCAACAAATGCAGAAGCGCCGCCGAGGATAGCGGTTATCCACATCCAGAAGATCGCACCGGGGCCGCCGAGAACAATTGCGGAGGCAACACCGATAATGTTGCCGGTACCGACACGGGAAGCCGTGGACACCATGAGTGCGCCAAAGGAGGACAGTCCGCCCTTCTCCTTGGGCTTCTCGCTGACGACCTTGATCGACTCACCGAACAGACTAAATTGTATTAGTCCGGAACGGATTGTGAAGTACACACCTGCAACTATTAAAAACAGGGGCACTACATACGGCTGATACAGCACACCGCTTATGGCGTTGATAACGCCGTCGATTTTTTCTATCATGTGATTCTCTCTTTCTTCGTTTTATTTTGAACGATGTTAATATTATAGTCACAAAATGGCATTATTGCAATAGTTTATTAACATTTTCGCCTTTATTGTCAAATAATCGTATTCATGTTATAATCGCTTATCATTTATTACAGGGTAAACTCCATGGAGCTTAAAAACTACAATTTACGATATTTTCTGATGCAGGGCTGCTATTGGGCGCTAAGCGGTATCATATTCGGATTCACCGCCGTGTATTTGCAGGAAAAGCAGTATACAAACTACCAGATAGGCATTATATTTGCCATGGGCAATATTTTTGGCTTTGTCGCGCAGCCGTTTATCGCCGGTCATATTGATAAAAGCCGCAGCGCCGCGCTTTTGCGCTACATTCTGTCCACGGCCGCTATATCGCTCGTGCTGATGCTCGGCGTACTGTTCATGCCCTCGGCCTGTCTGCCGCTGTCGGCTGCCTTCGTACTTCTCATCGGCGGAAATATTCTGCTTCAGCCGCTCTGCATTTCACTGTGCTTCTATCTCGAAACCTTCGGGTCAAAAATAAACTTCAGCGCCGCCCGTGCCGTGGGCTCGTTGTCCTTCGGTATTGCAACAGTTGCACTGGGACTGCTGGTCGAGCGCGTCAGCGCTTCCGCCGTGCCGCTTTCATATATCATTATTACCGCACTCTTCGGCGCACTTGCGCTCTCCTATGCTCTCGGTGCAAAGCCCCGCGAAATAACCAAGGAAGCCGCCGTTGAGGTATCGGAAAAACCCAGCGGCATTTTTGAATTTTTGAAGGAAAACAAACGCTTCGCATTTTTTCTGCTCGGTACCTCCCTGCTGTATTTCACGCACTCGCTCCTCGGAAACTTCATGATAGAGTTTGTACGCAATGTCGGCGGCGACAGCTCCGATATGGGCAGTATTCTTGCGTTCATGACCTTGAGTGAAATTCCTGCGATGCTTCTCTTTTCAAAGCTCAGCGGACGCTTTAGCTGCTCGGCTCTGCTGAGGTTTGCCGTCATCATGTTCACCCTGAAGGAGCTTATGATCTACCTCGCAGGCAGCGTTGCGATGTTCTACGCCGCGGAAGCTCTTCAGGCTTTGTCCTTCGCGATATTTGTTCCCGCCTCGGTGCGCTATGTTGATGAGGTCATTGAAAAGCGAAACTCAACAAAGGGGCAAACCTTTATAACTGCCGTCATTTCTATGGCCAGCGTGTTCGCGAGCTTTTTAGGCGGCTTACTGCTTGACGGCGCAGGTGCAAAGCCCGCGCTGCTTGTCGGAGTTATTGTGTCTGCCGCAGGCACATTTGTAATGCTGGGTGCAATTGAAAAGACAAAATAAAAACTGCTGTTTAATTCAACAGCAGTTTTTTATACATACTTTTCTCTTACTTTGCCTCGATAGCTGCCTGGATAGCGTCTGCTTTATCCTGAGGAACAAGGCCCTTACCGGTAACGAGAGAGAATATCTCTCCGCAGGTCTTCTTGTAGAACAGCTTCAAGGGGTACTTGAGCAGATTGGGGGCATACTGCTCGCACAGCTCTCTGCCGCCGTTTTCCTCAAAGAATTCTCTGACAGTCATATTTTTAAAATCCATTTTGCACACTCCTTATTTGTTTTTGAAAATATAAAAAAGCCCAAAATCAATGGGCTTTTTTGTTCAATCATTTATCGCCGTAGCGCTCGTTGAATGCCTTCTCCAGAGCTGCGGCTTCGTCTGCGGTACAACGACCGAGCTTGATGCACTTCTCAACGACTTCGGGAGCCGGAGTATTGTAGTACAGCTTGTAGGTCAGCTTGGGGAGCTTTGCGATGCCGGGTGTGAACTCCTTGAACAGCTCAACACCATTGTAGTCTTCGAGGAACTGCTTTCCGTTTACGTCCTTTAACAGAGGCATAGGTAATTCTCCTTTTCGGTTTTTTCTCGTTCGGGCAGTCACTTGCAACCGCCTTTGTTAATATATATGTTACACATCCGTGATTAATTTGTCAAGGTATATAGTAAGCATTAAGACATTTTCGCCATTTTGTACAAAAATTGAATCAAAATTTCTCAACATGATTTTCCGGGCTTAAAGTCCCCTTCCGTGCCGTTTATCAGCCTGCGGATATTTTCTCTGTGCATCACTATTACCAGCATCGCCGAAAACACATTCACTATGACGATCGGAGTTTCTGCACCAAACAGTATTGAGAATATCGGCAGTGATACCGCCGCAAGCATTGAGCCGAGTGAGACCTTGCGGCTTATAAATGCCGTTACAAGGAACACGCCGATTATTGCGGCAAACACAGGAATGCCCGTCATCAGTCCGAGTGCCGCACCGACTGACACTCCCTTGCCGCCCTTAAAACCAAAATACAACGGAAAGCAGTGGCCTATTATGCAGAATGCACCGCTTATCGCTTCACCCATCACTCCGCAAAGCTGCTGACCGATCAGCATAGCGGCAACTGTTTTAGCCATGTCAAGTCCAAGCGTTATAAATCCCGCCCTAATGCCGAAAACTCTTGCAACATTTGTCGCTCCGGCATTACCGCTGCCCTTTGTCCTGATATCCACACCCTTGCAGCGTTTTGAGAGAGGAATTGACGAGCAGACAGAGCCAAGCAGATATGCTATGACCGCCGCTAATATATACTTCATTACGCGCCTCCGATACTTAAAGGTTTTGAAGTTATTATATCAAAAATTTGAAGCATTGCAATAGTAAGTATATAAATTTTTTTATTTATACACTTTATTAGCACAAATTTCGTTTTAATGTGGTACAATCAAGTAAACCGGTACGGAGGTTCATTTGATGCAGATAAAAAAACGCCTTATTGCTCTTTTGCTGTCGATTTCGATGCTTGTGTCATTATGCGGCTGCGGCATATACGATGTTCTGTTTCCCGACTGCGCCGAGTTGGCGGCCGAGTCTGTTTTTAATAGTGATGTTATAAGCCGTGAAAACATTGTTCCTTTTGACGATATTAAGTATGTAAGACCTGATATTGCCGCACTGGAGGCAAAGTCTGAGGAAATCGAGCTGCTGCTGGAAAGCTTCCTTAATGCGAAAGAGGTCGTTTTGGGGCTCAATGAGTATTTTGTCATGTACAGCAATTTTTACACCATGATGACCCTTGCGAGCATCCGGCATTGTATTGACACCGACGACGGGTTTTATCTTGAGGAGAACAGCTTCTGTAATGAGGCAGTCGCCGATGTGGACTATTCCACCGACTGTCTGCTGCTTGCCTGCTCGAACTCTTTCTTATCCGATTACCTTGATGAGTTCTACTTTAACGGTCTGCTTTCCGAGCAGTATTCCGTCACCGACGGCTCGGGCTACACGCCGAGCGATGAGCTTGCAGGGCTTGAACGCAGGGAAGCAGAGCTTGAAAACGACTACTCCGTGCTCTACAGCAAGTACAGCTCAGACTTCGACAAGGGCTCGTATAAAAAGCACAACAAGGAGATGGGTAAAATCTATGTCGAGCTTATAAAGGTCAGGAACGAGATTGCAAAGCTGCGCAATGAGGCTTCCTACTGCTTGCTTGCTTACAACAACAACGGCCGTGATTATTCCGCCGATGAACTGTCATCCTATACAGAGGCTATCAAAAAAGACATCATTCCGCTTTATAAAGAAGCAGCATCAAGAGGTCTGCTCGACAGCTCCCTGCTTGCAAAGCAAACGGCGGATAAGGCGTTTGCACTCATGACGGGCACCGTCCGCGGACTCGATACACGCATTGACGAGGCGCTCGACTATATGCTCGAATACAAGCTCTACAATGTCGAAAGCTCGGACAGGAAATACGACCAGTCATATGTTGTGTATCTCGATGACTACAATTCGCCGTTTTTGTACTGTAATCCCACCGGCTACAACGATACCGTTCTTTCCATAGCACACGAGTTCGGCCACTATGTTGACGGCTACCTCAATTTCGGCACAAATCCCAGCCTGGATACCTCAGAGATGTTCTCGCAGGGTATGGAATATCTTCTGCTTTGTAATCTTAATGACAGCGATAGCGCCGATACTCTCACGCGCTACAAAATGCTTGATGTTCTGATGCTGTACGCATTTCAGGCAGCCTTTAACGAGTTTGAGCAGCGTGCGTACGCATTAGATGACGATGAGCTAAGCCTTGATAAACTCAACTCCATTTTCAGCGAGATCGCAAAGGAATTCGGTTTGGATGAGCAATACGGAGACGAGGTCTATACCTATTGGATAGCCATTCCTCACCTGTTCACCTCGCCGTTTTATGTCATCAGCTACTGCGTGTCCGACAGTGCAGCCTTTGAGCTCTACAATATGGAGCATGAAAAGAAAGACTCGGGACTTGCGATGTATATGAAGCTATTAGACGAATCCACGCACTATGATTTTCTTGAGCTTGTCGATGCCTGCGGTATGCGCTCACCCATAAGCGCCGACACGGTCAAAGAAATTGCCGATACCCTGTCATCTAAGCTCGGACTTTAAAACGCAAAAAAGGAGACACCCTTTCCGTGTCTCCTTTTAATATGCTCAGCTTAGAAATTACTTCTTTGCAAGACCCTTCTGGCGTGCATACTCTGCTGCGCCGAGTGCGCCCATGAGCTGCGGGTCGGTCTTCAGGTTGACAACCTTCAGCTTCAGAACATGCTCGATTGCTGCCTTCAGGCCATCGTTCTTTGCACAGCCACCGGTCAGGGTGATGCTGTCGGTTGCGCCGGCCTTCTTTGCCATAACAAAGCAACGCTTTGCAACTGCCATCTCGATACCTGCTGCTATCTCGTCCATGGGCTTGCCTTCGCCGACGAGGGTGATAACTTCGGACTCAGCGAAAACAGTGCACTGTGCGGTGATGGGGATGACATTCTTTGCAGTCAGTGCGAGCTTGCTGAACTCGGGAAGAGTCATCTCGAAGGAACGAGCCATTGCCTCGAAGAAACGGCCGGTACCTGCTGCGCACTTATCGTTCATTGCAAAGTTCTTTACGGTGCCGTCGGTGTCTACGGAAATACCCTTAACGTCCTGGCCGCCGATGTCGATGATTGCCTTAACTTCGGGGTTGGTGACATGAACGCCCATTGCGTGGCAGCTTATCTCGGAGATGTTCTCATCTGCGAAAGGAACCTTGTTACGGCCATAGCCGGTACCTACGAGATAGGAAAGCTCCTTGGAGCTCTTCAGGCCAGCCTTTGCGCTGACTTCTTCCATTGCTGCTACTGCAGATGCTTCGGAATTGATCTTGCTGCGGATGGTGGTATCTGCTACCATCTTGCCGGTTTCATCAAGAATAACTGCCTTTGTGTAGGTGGAGCCTACATCACAGCCGCCAAAATACTTCATTAGTGTTGCCTCCATAAAAGAAAAAAATCTATCTGTTTGCCAACCCTCCGATTTCGGAGGGTTGGCGGTTTAGTTTTTTATTAGACTTCGTCGTACTTGTAGTCGGGGTACTTGTTCATGTCGTAAGGCATCTTGGTCATATCCCTACGAGGCATATTATCGTAGTGGTTCTTCACGAACGGCTCGAATACATGGAACAAGAACTTACCGTCGAGGTCAAAGAAGAATACTGCGAACAGTGCTGCGTATGCACCTACGCCTATGCCGAGCAGCTTAGCTATTTTTTTCATATTCATTGTCCTCCTATTACCATGTCATGTCGTCGTCGAGCTCGAGGAGGGACGGATCCAAAGGCTCTTCGTGCATGACGGTGGACATGTAGTCGTTGATTATACGACGGATCTCAGCACGGGAAACGGTACGGCTGTCGGGAAGTGCGTGCGGCATCCAAATTGCGGGAACATTTCTGTCACGGAACTCGTCCTCGAACAGTCCGTGTACGCCCTGCATGCCCTTGCACTGCAGCTGGTCATACATCATAACAAAGTCGCAGTTGAAGCGTTCTTTGTAATCCCACAGCTCGAAGATGTGGTGCATACCGCCGACTGCCATGCGGCGCATGGGAGCCCACATATGGTAGGTTGCTACATCTTCCAGCATATTCTCATAGGAATCGGTACGGAGGGTCATATCGAACATCAGGGAGTCCATGTTGATGATAACATTCAGTCCCCAGGCGTTGTATGCCCAAGTGCACCAGTTGGAGTAGTACAGAGGTGCGCAGGACCATGCAATGACTCTGTGACGGGTCTTGGGGAAGGTGTTGATCTTCTTGGAGACACACTTCTCCATGATGGGACGAACCTTTGCGTCAACCTCGTGCCAGATGGGCAGATCGCCGAACTGGGACTGGTAGATGCGGTACAGTGCCTGAGCAACGCCGTTGATGGGGTAGCTGCTGGTCTTTGCGGCAACTTCCCACTTCTCCCACTCGAACTTCTGGAGCTCGTTCTGTCTTTCGATGCACTCGCACATGAGGTCGAAATTCATGGGAACGCCGGTCTGCTCCTCGATGAACTTCCAGCACTTCTCGATGTCCTTCTGGACAAACTTGTTAGCAAGAGGATCGTCGAACTGCATGGGCATCTGCAGAGCATACAGGGGCTTATCATTGAACCAGTCCTGCAGGATAGCGGTTGCAACGGAACCGTCGCAAGCCTCGTTACAGGTGATCATGAACGGGCTGTAATCGGGGATATCGTCGAGGACGAAGAGACCGGACTCAGCCTGGCACATCGGGCAGGGGTCACCGGGCAGGCCGATGGACTGAACTGCGTCTATGTAGTTATGTACGGTGTGGCTGTTAACATGGCAGGTTACGAAGTAAGGAATCATCTCGAGAGAGACTGCCTTGAACTTATCGCTCCAGCCGTAGAACATACCGCCCCAAGTGGTTTCCTTCATAGCCATGGTGTGGTACCATGCATCGTTTTTCTTGCCGCCGTGGAGTCTGGTATCGGCGTTGAACATTGACATGAACTGATAGATGGTTGCATTAACCATTGCACGGTAGTGCCATGCGGATGCTCTCAGAGCCTCGCCGCGCAGACCTTCGAGGCCGCGGTCGAACCAGTGGAGAACGGGCAGATAGGTCTGGCCTACCCAGCGATATCTCCAAACGCCCTTTACGAAGTTGATGATGCCGCCGTACTTCATGACGTCCATTACCATGTGCAGGTAATTGTACAGCCAGATGTTGTGGAAGTAGTAGAAGGTATCCTTTACGCCACGCCACTCTCTGTGCTTGTAAAGACCGGTCTTGGGCAGGTAGTTATCGCCAAGACGACGGCCACCTTCTTCTGCGGTATGGGGCTTGCCATACCAGAAATCTTTAATGAAACTCATATTACTTGCCCTCCTGAATCTTCTTGATTTCGACAGATTCAACAAATGCCTGGAAGCGGGTACGGAGCTGTCCGGAAGCGGTGTTTATGTATTCCTTCTCGATGGAGCATACGGGAATACCGAAGTCACGCTGCATGATGAAGCTGTCGATAACGCGCTCGTAGGACCAGTACTCGCAGAACTTGTTGGAGCAGATGATGATACCGTCTGCCTTGTATTCCTTGACCAGGTCTGCCAGCCTCTGCTTTCTTGCACGCATCTCGTTCTGGGGCATGAAGCGGGGGCAGTTGGAGGTCTCGAGGTAATGACGGGCAACAGCCTTGAGAGGAGTCTCGCCCTCGCGGATCTCGATAGGCTGACGGGACTCGACTGCACCGTAGCAGTAACGGTCGCATACGACCTCTGCGCCGCAGCCCTCGATGAGCTGGGTGAAGTAGGGATCGTCGTTCTCGGAGCCGGCCAGAACGACCTTGCAGCGGAACGGCCACTTCTCATCGGGCTTACGGGTCTTGAGCTCCTTAGCGGTCTCACGCAGGTAAGGAAGAATGAGGTACTTGGGGCAAACGAGAGACACGAGCTGAATTACATGGAACTCATAGCCGGTGATGGTGGGATTGTCGAGCTTACGATAATCGCCGATCTCGTTGATGAGCTTGCAGACCTCGTTGTGCTGCTTGATAGCTGCCTTTATCGCCTTGTCGGAAACATCGACGCCGAGGTTTTCCTTCAGCTTGCCGAGGACATGGTACTCGAGCTGATCATGATAGTACTGATAGTCGTTCTCGGTGTTCTTAAAGGGAACATCCATAAACTCGCAGAAGAACTTGTCGTTCTCGATGACATTCATATCCTTGACGGAATCGAGCTTCTTCTGCTGGATGTGTTCCTGGAAGCGGCAGGTGACAGTGCAGGTTTCGGTTGCCATCTGTGCATCAAGGAAGTTGTAGCCGCCCTCGAGAGCGCGCTCGAAAAGGCTGCGTCCGTAGTGGCATACGCGTGCGGACATGTAATAGGTTGCGATGTCGGGTGAACTGCAGTCCGGTGCTCTGAGGCGAACAGAGAAGCAGCCGGGCAGGTCGAGAAGTACTTCAGGCATGAAGTAGCAGGTGTAGCCCAGTGCGAGCTTGCCCTCTTCCTTTGCCTTTTTGACCAATTCATTATTGGCCTCCTTAAGCAAATTCTCGAAATAAATCAGATGCTTGAGATCTCTCACGGATAACCCCCCATAACAAAAAATTTTTGGTGTGTTATTTCAGGGCGCAATATGCCCTTCTCATAGCTATACATTTTATCAAAATGTCATATTATTGTCAATCGGGTTTAGGCAAGAAAATTAACAATTTAGACAGATTTTATTCATTATCTGCTATACAATTATATGCGATTTGTCTGAATTTTATAGGTATTTAAAAAATCTTGAATACTTTTCGCACTTGCTGTACAGCTTCCCTGTATCATCTCACTGCTGCCGCCGCCGCGGCCTGAGATTGCGGAATTTATCTCCTTTGACGCTGCTCTGAGGTCTATGCTGCGGCTGCCGATTATGTATCTGTAACCGGTCTCGTCGCTGCCGGAAAACACTGCTGCCATGCCGTCGCATTTCGTGACCGCGCCGTTTATCAGCTCACGCAGAGCCGGCTCGTCCAGAACGGAGTCGAAGATACAGATGTTGCCTTCGGTCGGCTCAATCGCCTCGGCACGAATAAGCGCAAGAGCTCGGCTGAGCTCGGCATTTTTCTGCTTGAGCTTCTCCTCTTCGGCAAGTATGCGCTCGACCGCCGCTGCGGTTTCCTCACGCTTTGCAGACAAAAGTACGGATATGGCGGCGTTGTTATCATGAGTGCGGACATAGTTTTCATATGCGTCAAGACCGCAGAGCATGGTTATCCTCACGCCGTCGCCGCCTCTGCGCCTACGCTCGCTTGATAGAATTTTTATTACCCCGACCTCGGCGGTGCCGGCAACATGAGGCGCGCAGCAGGCGCAGACATCGGTGTTTTCTATCTCGACAATGCGTACATTTTCCGTAAGCTCAAGCTTGCTGCGGTATTCAAGTTTTTTGAGGACCGCGCTGCTGGGAAATGTCGCGGTGACCTTATAGTTTGCGGCAACGGCATAGTTTGCCTTGCGCTCTATCCGAGCAAGCTGCCCGGGTGATAGAAAACCGTCAAAATCTATCGTGACAAAATCGCTGCCCATATGGAAGCCGACATTTGAGTACCCGTATTCTTTATGCACAAGCCCCGACACAATATGCTCGCCGGAGTGATTTTGCATCCTGCGAAATCGTTTTTCCCAATCTATGCGGCAGTCGAATTCGATGCCGGTCTGAATCGGCTGGTTTACATAATGTAATACTTCGCCGTTTTTCTCGTGGGTATCAAACACCTCAATCTCGCCGATATAACCGCTGTCACCGGCCTGTCCTCCGCCCTCCGGGAAGAAGGCGGTGCGGTCGAGCACTACCTCGTATCTGTCCTTGACGGGCTCGCAGGCAAGGACCGTTGCCTTGAAGGATTTCATGTGGCTGTCGATATAATAAAGCTTTTCAGTCATGTTGCACTCTCCTAAGTTTTTTATAATTATGCAGTGAATCAGCACCGCTTGTCAATCACGAAATACACCGCCAGCAGCACGGCAATGATCAAAACGCTTATGCCGATGTGCATATTCAGCAGCACCGCATTGGGAAGCAAAACGAACGCGGCAAAGCAGGCTGCGACGATTGCGATTATTCCGACGGCGAAAACGGCTTTTTTCGGCTTAAAGGAATTTTTGCAGATGTATCCGACAATAAAAAATGCCGCGGCAATGATTGCAATGCCCTCAATCAAATCGGAGGTGCGGACAGTTACAATGTACCATGCACCGCCGCTTGAAAGCTGCCGCAGCGGCGCGAAAACCGTCCATATTGCAAGCATGATGATAATGCCGAGCAGTGCGTCGAGAACAAGTGTCGCGAACCGCTGTAACGGCGTAAGCTGCGGAACTTCGCAAATGACGCTGTCGCAAAAGGCTTTATAATCGTCTCCAATGACCTCGGCAACGCTCTGTCCTCTGCGCTCACCCTCAAGAAGCATTTCGTCTATATCGCGGCGCACTATTTCCTGATTTAAGTCACTGATATTTGCCGATCTTATGTAAACCACAATATCGGTCATCACATCGTTGGCTTCCTTGCTCAAGCCAAGCTCAAGCTCGTTGTTCTCATCTCTGAGCTTCCGTGCAACTTTATTCATTTTCCTCTCCCCCATTTAACAGCTGATTTATTGCGCTTTCAAGCTCACGATAGCTTTGCTCAAACTCACAAAGCGCGGTTTTTCCTGCTTCGCTCAAGCGATAATACTTGCGTTTGGGTCCAAGCTCGCTGGGTCGGTAGTCGGTCATGACAAATCCATTGCGCTCAAGCCGGAGCAGCAGCGGATATATCGTACCCTCGGCGATTTTGCCGAAGCCGTAGCGCATGAGCGTCTCAGCTATCTCGTAGCCGTAGGTTTCGCGGCGTGAGATTATCTCGAGTATACAGCCTTCAAGCGTGCCTTTAAGCATTTGTGACGAAATCATATTACACCTCTACTTTGCTTTGCATGGTAGCGTGGTATATTGTAATGCATAATAGTCATGCTGTCAAGAAAAAAAGTGTGCGTTCCGAAGAATGCACACTTTTGAATTGTATTCACTTTTTGACCGCTCTTATCAGCAGTCCGAGGGCTGCACCGATAAGGATGAGCACGGCGGCAGCACCGACGAACACCGCATATATCGCAAACATCGCTATGCTGCATTTCGCGACAAAGGAAGCTGCAATATAAAGGATTATCATGGTTAACATAATATATATTACGGTTTTCTTGCTGCGGATTTTCAAAGCGGCATATATGCCGATTGCTATGAAGAACAGATCGGTGACAATAACCGGCAGGCTAAAGCCCTGACCGAACCATTCCAAAAACACTTCAAACATAATGTATCCTCGTCATATTGAAAAAACGCCTGAAATTTCAGGCGTTTTAAGCTTAAATCAAAGAGATGCCTTTGCCTTCTCGCACAGTGCGGTGAAGGCTGCGGGATCGTGGATAGCGGTCTCGGACAGCATCTTGCGGTTCATGTCGATACCGGCAAGCTTCAGGCCGTGCATGAAGGTGGAGTAATTCATTCCGTTTGCCTTGCAGGCGGCGCTGATACGGGTGATCCAGAGCTGACGGAAGTCTCTCTTCTTCTGCTTGCGGCCGACATATGCGTAGCGGCCGGACTTCATCATCTGCTCCTGAGCCATCTTATAGTGACGGGACTTGTTGCCCCAGTAACCCTTAGCCAAGCCAAGGATCTTATTTCTATGTTTGCGGGTCATCATTGCGCCCTTAACTCTTGCCATTTGTCAATTCCTCCTATTAGTACAAGTAAGCCTTACTTATTTGTAAGGGATCATCTTTTTGATAGTTGCTTCGTTGGTAACATCGGCCATAGTGCCGGAACGCAGACGACGGCAACGCTTGGTGTCCTTCTTAGTGAGGATATGGCTCTTGAAAGCATGAGCGCGCTTTACCTTACCGGTCTTGGTGAGATTGAATCTCTTCTTAGCACCGCTGTGGGTCTTAAGTTTGGGCATGATATTTTCTCCTTCCGTATGCTGCTATTCAGGGATAACCTGTAATAACCTTTGATTATTTTTCCGCAGAAGCTGCCTGTGCCTGCTTCTTTGCGGCTTCCTTCTGCGCCTTCTTGACTGCCGCGGCAGACTTCGGGGACAGAAACATGGACATATTGCGCCCCTCGAGCTTAGGCTGCTTGTCGAGGTTTGCCAGTTCGGAGCATTTTTCAGCAAAATCGCGCAGAATCTGCTCACCGATATTGGTGTGAGCCATCTCTCTGCCTCTGAAGCGGATAGAAACCTTCACGCGGTCACCGTCTGCAAGGAATTTGAGTGCCGACTTGAGCTTCGTTCCGAGGTCGTTCTCGCCGATGCTCGGGGACATGCGGATCTCCTTGACTTCCATGACGCGCTGATTTTTCTTGGCTTCCTTTTCCCTCTTTGCCTGTTCAAAGCGGAACTTGCCGTAGTCCATTATCTTGCAGACAGGGGGCTTTGCCATGGGCGAAATCTTGACCAGATCAAGCTCCTTCTCCTCTGCGATCTTCAGGGCTTCCTCGGCAGACATTATGCCAAGCTGCTCGCCTTCGTCACTTATAACTCGAATTTCCTTGTCGATGATTTCCTCGTTGATTTCATGAGTTACGCTTGCGATTGTAAAACACCTCCAAAAATGCAAAAAACGGATGCCTGACAGCATCCGCACGCATAAACACCGCCGCGCCTTGCAGCGTTGTTATTGACCGGAGCGCGCCTTTTGCGGCTCGGTGAGGTCGGGGATGCCGTACCTACTTCATTTTCAGCCTTATCAATATATCAGCGTTCGGCTGCATTGTCAAGTAATTTTTCCTTGTTTTCAATGATATTTTTCACATTTTCGGGAAAAATAATCATCGGGTGATCATTTTGGATTTTTTACTTGTTTATATCATTGGTGCAGGGCTTTACGGCCTGATTGAGCTGCTCTGGCGCGGCTGGACGCACTGGACAATGCTCGTCTGCGGCGGTGCCTGCTTCACGCTCATGTACCTCATAAGCGGCTTTGCCGTCCCTCTCTGGGCAAAATGTCTTTTGAGTGCTCTCGTGATAAGCACAGTGGAGTTCGGCACAGGGTATCTGGTTAACATAACTCTTGGCTGGAATGTCTGGGACTACTCCGACCGTGCATTCAACATCATGGGGCAGATATGCCCCATGTTCAGTCTTATATGGCTTGTGCTTTCCGTTCCGGGCATATATCTTTGCAGTGGGCTCAGAAGGCTCTTTGCGTGAGTTTTACTCCTCTGCCGCCTCTGCAATTTTCACGATACGGCTCGTGCCAAGTCTGGTTGCACCGAGGGTGACAAAGTCCTCGGCATCCTCGATGCTGGATATGCCGCCGGCTGCCTTGACCTGCACATTCCCGGGGCTGTACTTGCGCAGAAGAGCAACATCCTCGCGCGTTGCGCCGCCCTTGGAAAAGCCGGTGGAGGTCTTGATGAAATCCGCTCCGCCTTCTGCTACGATAGAGCACATTCTGATCTTTTCCTCCTCGGTAAGCAGGCAGCACTCTATTATGACCTTGAGTATCTTTCCTCTGCAGGCATTGCGCACAGCCTTGATATCGCTTAACACATCGTTCCAGCAGCCGTCCTTGACCATGGAGAGATTTATGACCATATCTATCTCATCGGCACCGTTTTTGACGGCATCCTGCGTTTCAAACGCTTTGGCGGCGGTAGTCATATAGCCGTTGGGGAAACCGATGACGGTGCAGATCTTGAGCTTATCTCCGACATAACGCTTTGCGCCGGCTACATGACACGGCGGTATGCAAACGCTGGCACACCCGTGCTTCATTGCCTGATCGCACAGGGCCTTTATCTCGTCGGATGTGCAGTCAACCCTGAGCAGAGTGTGGTCGCAGAGCTTTAAAATATCCTTAATGTCCATATTTTGCGTCCTTTCATTTGTACATATGCTGTGATTATATTCTATCAGCCCGTCATATTCAAGCTCTTGTCCTTAATATAATCTAACAAAATATCATTTTTAAATTAAGGTCAGGTTTAAACAATGGATGAAAACATAAGCAGAAATATTGCTCAGCTTTGCGGCGTTATAGCCGCCGCTCCCGTTTTTTCGCACTCCGGCAGAGGCGAGAGCTTCTACACCTTTCCGCTCGAGGTGGCGAGGCTTTCCGGCGCAACGGACAGAATAAACATCATCGTGCGTGATGAGCTCATGGAAAGCGTTGCGCTGAACGAAGCGGAAAAGCTATGCGTCAAGGGTGAGCTGCGCTCCTTCAACAACAAAAGCGGCGAGGGTGCGAAGCTTGTTATAACCGTGTTTGCAAAAGAGCTGTATCTGTGTGACGACGATGACCTAAACGAGGTGCATCTTGTCGGCACGCTCTGCAAAAAGCCCAACCTGCGCATGACGCCGATGGGCAGAGACATCTGCGACCTCATGCTCGCCGTCAACCGCCGCTACGGCAGAAGTGATTATCTGCCCTGCATCACCTGGGGGCTTAAGGCCCGTGAGGCCGCCGAATGGGATACCGGCACAATGGTCACGCTCGACGGCCGGATACAAAGCCGAAGCTACATAAAAATCGTCGGCGGAGATCCCGTTGAAAAAACAGCCTTTGAGGTTTCTGTTACAGATATTAGTGAGTTTACATAACGCCGTATTTCTCCGGCAAGTCAACAAATCTCCGGCAATACCTTGTGTATTACCGGGGATTTTTTCGCAGTATGGGCGGAAAAGGGCCGCTCAAAATCGGTTCATCAATGTTTTGCGCCGTCCTTGGCAGAGTTTCTCGAGGGTATTACCTCTATCCAATAGCCGTCGGGGTCGGTGACGAAATAAATACCCATTTGGGGATTTTCAAAGCAAATGCAGCCCATCTTTTCGTGGAGAGCATGAGCTTTTTCCATGTCCTCGGCAACAAAAGCGAGATGAAATTCCTGCTCTCCGAGGTCATAGGACTCGGTGCGCTCGGTGAGGTATGTAAGCTCAAGCTGAAAATCGGTCACACCGTCGCCAAGAAAGACGAGCTTAAAGCTGCCGTCTGCCGCCTCCTTTTCGCGGACAGGCTTGAGACCGAACGCTTCATCGTAGAATTTCAGACTGCGTTCGAGGTCGAGAACATTGAAATTGAAATGATTGAAGGAAAACATTTGCATACCTCCGCTTATTTTTTTATTCCATTATAATTGTACAAGACCCTATTGTCAAAAAGTTATTGGAATTACGGCCGATTGCGTTTATAATGGGGGTATCAATGTATTTGGAGTAAATCATGGATAAGGCACTTTCAGATAAATATCTGCCGCAGGACGATATTTTCCTGTTTAACACCGGTGACGCGAGAAAGGCTTGGCTGCTGTTCGGATGCAGCTACATTCCGGAAATAAAAAAACACCGCTTTGTCGTATGGGCACCAAACGCAGAGGCAGTCAGCCTTGTGGGTGATTTTAACGGCTGGAGCACTGAGGCAACGCCGATGGAAAGGTACGGCACTGTGTGGGTCTGCTTTGTCGGCGGTCTTGAAAACGGCGACCTGTACAAATACTGTGTCACCCAAAGAGGCGGCAAAAAAGTGTTTAAATCAGACCCCTTTGCGAGCTGGTCGCAGACCGGACCTGAAACCGCCTCAAAGGTCTGGACGGGGCATTATTGCTGGTCTGATGTAAACTATATGTCGCAGCGCTGCTTGCGTGACCCGTTTACGCAGCCGATGTCAATATACGAGCTGCACCTCGGCTCATGGAAAACCGGGGATGACGGCATCGTGAGCTATGTTAAAGCTGCCCATGAGCTTGCCGATTATTGCCTCGACATGGGCTACACACATATTGAGCTTCTCCCGCTCACCGAGTATCCCTTCCCCGGCTCATGGGGCTATCAGGTGACGGGTTACTACGCTCCCACCTCGCGCTACGGCAATCCCGACGAATTTGCCGAATTTGTTGACATTCTGCACAATGCCGGCATCGGCGTTATCATGGACTGGGTACCTGCTCATTTTCCCAGAGACGAACACGGTCTTGCATTTTTTGACGGCACACGGCTTTTTGAGTGCAAGGAAAAGCGCATGGCAGACCACCCCGAATGGGGCACGCTGATATTTGATTACGCAATGCCGGAGGTGCAGTCGTTCCTCATATCCTCCGCCTGCTGCTTTTTTGAAAACTACCACATCGACGGTATTCGTGTCGATGCGGTAAGCTCGATGCTGTACCTCAACTACGGCAGAAAGGACGGCGAATACACGCCGAACCGTGACGGCGGAAGCATAAATCTTGCCGCAGTTGAGTTTTTGAGAAAGCTCAACACCGCGGTGCTGTCGGAGTATCCCGGTGCAATAACCGTAGCAGAGGAATCCACCGCTTATCCTATGGTAACAATGCCGCCCTCGCTCGGCGGTCTCGGCTTCAGCTTCAAGTGGGATATGGGCTATATGCACGACACACTCGATTACTTTTCCACCGATCCGCTGTTTCGCTCCGGCAAGCATGACAAGCTGACCTTTTCAATGATGTATGCTTTTTCCGAAAATTTCATTCTCGCCTACTCGCACGATGAGGTAGTGCACGGCAAAAAGTCGATGCTTGATAAGATGTTCGGCTCATACGAGCAGAAGTTTGCCACCCTGCGCAGTCTTTACGGTTACCAGTTTGCCCACCCGGGCAAAAAGCTCTGCTTCATGGGTTCGGAATTCGGGCAGTTTATCGAGTGGAGCTATGAACAGGAGCTTGACTGGCTTTTGCTTGACTACCCCATGCACGAAAAGCTGCGACTGTATTACAAGGAGCTTAACAGGCTCTACACCTCCTGCCCCGCCCTTTACGAGTGCGACAAGTCGTGGGACGGCTTTAAGTGGCTCAATGTCGACGACAAGTCCCTCAGCTCGATAGCATTTCTGCGCTCGGCAAAGCCCAAAAGCGACAGCTATCTTATCTGTGCCTGCAATTTTATTCCCAATGAGCACCGCGGCTTTGTGATAGGATTGCCGCAAAAGGGACTTTTGAGGGAGGTGCTTTCGAGCGATGATGTGCGATTCGGCGGAAATGGTTTACATAATGCAGACATGATACAGAGCCGAAAAGCTCCCTTTAATGATTTTTCGTACAGCGCAAGTATTGACCTGCCGCCGCTGTCTGCCGTATATTTTGAGTTTATTCCCGAAAGGATGACTGAAAAAAATGAAGAAAGAATTCAAAGCGATACTTGATGAGAAGGGCCGCAAAAAGCTGCCCGATGTTCTTCTTGCCGCCGCCGAGTGTGCGCCGCTTTCAAAGACGGGCGGTCTTGCCGATGTCGTCGGAACGCTGCCAAAATCGCTGAAAGCACTCGGCATCGATGCAAGGATTATCACGCCCTATCACCGCTGCATAAAGGATAAATATTCCGATAAGGTCGAGCATCTGTTCGATTTTTATGTAAACCTCGGTTGGCGCAGGCAATACTGCGGCATAGAGCGGCTTGAGCTTGACGGCGTTACCGTCTATCTTGTCGATAACGAGTTCTATTTCGGCGGCAGGATATACAAAGGCGGCTACGAGGAGGGCGAGCAATACGCCTTCTTTACACGCGCCGTTTTGGACGCTATTCCCAACCTTGGCTTCAGCCCGGATGTCGTCCACTGCAACGACTGGCACACGGCAATGCTGCCCATGCTGGCTAAGACGCAGTACAAGAATATGTACTGCCAAACAAGGTGGCTGCTGACCATACATAATATTGCATTTCAAGGGAAATTCGGCTTCGACTATGTTCAGGATCTGCTCGGTGTTGAGGGCAAATACTACACTCCCGAGTTCATGGAATTAAATGGCTGCGCAAGCTTTTTGAAGGCAGGCTGCGTGTTTGCCGACAGGATAAACACCGTTAGTCCGACCTATGCCGAGGAGATAAAAACCGCCTATTTCGGCGAGGGGCTCGAGGGCATTTTAAGCGCACGCTCGAACGAGCTTTCCGGAATAATAAACGGCATTGACATCAAGACCTTTAATCCGTTTACAGACCCTGCTATTGAGGCAAATTATCACAAGGGTCGTTTGAACGGAAAAATGTTATGTAAACTAAATCTGCAAGAGATGATGGGTCTGGAGCAAAGGTCGGATGTGCCGCTGTTTGCGATGGTAACGCGCATGACCGAGCAGAAGGGCTTCGACCTTGTCGAGTGCATGATAGACGAGCTTATGACCTACAACGATATGCAGTTTATCGTTCTCGGAACGGGTGATAAATGCTATGAGGACTTCATGCGCGGTACAGAGGGTCGCTACAAGGGCAGACTGTGCGCATACATCGGCTACAACGAGGAGCTGTCGCACAAGGTGTATGCCGGCGCAGATTTTCTGCTCATGCCCTCGCGCTTTGAGCCCTGCGGTCTTTCGCAGATGATCGCCATGCGCTACGGCACTCTGCCGATAGTACGGGAGACAGGAGGCCTTAAGGACTCAGTCACACCTTACAACAAATACACCGGTGAGGGCACCGGCTTCTCCTTTGCCGATTTTAACGCCCACGAGATGAAGGATGCCATGCTGCTTGCGATGGATTGCTTCCGCAAGCCGGACACAATGAAGACACTTATCCGCAATGCGATGGAGGCTGATTTCAGCTTCACGAAGTCCGCCGCGGAGTATGCGAGGCTATATCTATGGATGCTGTAAAGCGCATTGTCAGTACCTACGGAGGCTACGATGAGCAATGGTCTTATGACGGCAGACTGAGCATCAAATACCGTGATGAGCGCAGCTATGAGCTTTTCTTTGACGGTAAAGAGTGGTCTGTAATCGGCTGCAACGATGCAAACATTTGTGAATATCTCAAAACCTCGGCAAGTATAGGCGAGGCTGTTGAGCGTTGCGAAAACAGCGGATTTTCTTTTGAATCACTACATGAGTTTTTGCCGCGTAAACGCAAAAGCCTTATCCCGGCCGAGCTTTTGCGAATACTTATGGATGAACGCGGTCTCGGCATTTATGATGCCTGCAAAATAGTTGCACGATGCTTCGGCAGCCTATGCTCTTTACCCGCAAAGCCGTGGCTGTATGATATTCAGCCGAGGACAGCAAATCTCCAAGGTGTCCTTGCCGATGCCCTCAAACGCTTCGGCTATGCAGTACACGACGCATATAATGAAGACTTCCGCTCCCCTCTCGGCGCAATCGGGGACGGTAGTACGGTAAGGCTTAGTATATGCGTTTTCGGCGGTGTAAGCGGCGCAACGCTATGCGTGTACTCCGATGAGTATAATGCGGAAATTGATATGCTCCGTGAGGGTGATGGTTTTAGGTGTAGCTTTACGCCGCAAAAACCCGCGGCACTTTGGTATCGCTTCAAGCTCAACACCGAAAGCGGCGAAAAATGGCTTTGTCCCGGAAATGACGGACATTTTTCCGTTATAAGCGATAGTCCAGCCGAGGGCTTCCGGCTCACGGTTTTTAAGCATGGCTTCGAGACCCCACAATGGTTTTCCGAGCGCATTATGTATCAGATTTTCCCCGACCGCTTCGGCTTCACCGACGACGGCAGCTCAAAATGCGGCGTTGAATACCACGAAAAGCTCGGTCAGACACCGGAGCTTCACAAGAGTATCGACGAGCCTGTAAGATGGCGGCCGCGTGAATTTGAAAAAGACTATGCGCCCGATGATTTCTACGGCGGCAACCTGCGTGGAATAACAAAAAAACTCCCGCATTTAAAGGAGCTTGGCATTGGTGTTATTTATTTAAACCCTGTTTTTGAGGCTCGCAGCAATCACCGCTACGACACCTCCGATTACGGTAAAATCGACCCGATCTTGGGCAGCAACGATGATTATGTAAACCTCTGTAAGGAGGCAAACAGCCTTGGCATAGCAGTGATTAATGACGGTGTGTTCTCGCACACGGGTGCAGACAGCATTTATTTTAACCGCTACGGCAGCTATCCATCTGTCGGCGCATATCAGAACAGGGACTCTCAATTTTTCCCGTGGTATGATTTTAGGCACTACCCCGACGATTACCGCTGCTGGTGGAATTTTAAAGACTTACCCGAAGTAAACGAGCAAAACGCTGACTGGCAGGACTATGTAATAATCGGTGAGGATAGTGTAGTTCGCCGCTGGCTGAAGCTCGGTGCCTCCGGCTGGAGGATAGATGTTGCCGACGAGCTTCCCGACGAGGTTTTGATCATGATAAGAGATGCGGCAAAATCCGAAAATCCCGACAGTGTTATCATCGGCGAAGTCTGGGAAGACGCAGTCACCAAGAAAAGCTATGGAAAAATGCGTAACTACGCTTTGGGCTACTCTCTCGACTCGGTTATGAACTATCCGTTTCGGACTGCGGTCATCGACTTTGCCCTCGGTAGAAAGAATTCCTACGAATTGAGAGATTTTCTGCTCGGGCAGTACTACAACTACCCGTATCCGATGTACCGCTGTCTTATGAATCTGCTCGGTTCGCACGATGTTGAGCGTCTGCACACCGCACTCGCCTTTGATTACGATGTAAAGGCTCTTGATCGCAGTAAGCAGGCCGCGCTCGAGCTTAACAACGAGCAGAAAATGCGTGCTACCGCGCTTCAAAAGCTGTGCGCGGCAATTCAGTATTGCGTCCCCGGTGTTCCCTGCCTGTACTACGGCGATGAGGAGTGCCTCGACGGCGGTAGTGATCCGTTCAACCGTATGCCGTTTGAGCCTTCCGGTGCTGGTTTACATAATTTTTATGCACTTTTAGGAAAAATCAGAAATTCAAATCCGGAATTAACTAATGGCAGTTTGGAATTATGCGCTCCTGACCCCGACATCATTATTATTAAGCGGCAAATAAATAACGAGAAAATTGCTTGTATTATCAACAGATCAAGCAATTACTACTCTCATCCGTTCAAAGGCGCGGTTTCGTTTTTACAAAGCTGTGAATCGCAGTTGCTTCCGCCGTTATCGGCAGATATAATTAAGTTAACATAACAAAAACGCCGGCCATTTGAAGTGCCCCCAAAGAGTTAGACAATTTTTAAGAGTGTAAATTGTTCAGGCAGCCGAAAGGGCTTGCTGTCTGCGAAGAGCAGGCGGCAAGCCCTTTAGCTTTGCCTTGATACGGCGGTTGCAGCTTCATATTTGTCCGGACGGTTCAGCTTCTTTAAATGATAGCAGAAGGCTGCGCGTGGCAGCTATGCGATCTCCGGCAAGATTGCCGGAGGATATTCCTGCCTCAGTTTTTGGATCACCTGGGCTTTTTCTGCCGGCGTCGCTCGTTCTCCAAAACCAAGGCTTGTTCTGCATTGTCTCTACAGCCAGTTTCTTAAATTCCGGCGTATACCTTTTGTGTGGTGCTCCTTTTGGCATAATAACCACCCCATTCGTTTTTTTGTGATAAGAATCCTCACTTTCGGCAGGTTGGAAATTATTCCTTTTTTTATCTCTACCCCAACTATTGACATAGAGCCAATATTCTCTAAACTCGTCAATATTTAAAAAGAGCAGATAGGCATTGCGCCTATCTGCTCTTTTTTGGGTATGGGATATCACTCATTTGGAAAAGCAAGCCGGAAATCAGCGATGTCGTTGGGGACTAAAACTGCGGGAAATGGCTCCGGTGGACATCTGTGCCAATCGGGTTTGCCGACAACACCCGACACATCCTCGCCCGGCCTATTAATCAGACAGCATACGCCCTCGTGTATCAGCGACCAAAAAAATATGCTTCCGTCGGCTCTGTAAAATGTTAAATCCTCCGGATTTTTGTACCAGTCCATCCACTTGAATAAATCATCTGTCCTATTTAACAGATACTGCCTTGTTTTTTCGCTGCATGGCAGTATCACCGTATCGCCACAGCTCGCCGAAAGACTGGCTTTTAGAGGTTTAGTGTATGGCTCGGGAGACTCGAACCTGATGCCGCCACGGCGCAGAAAGCGGAGACTAAATGAAATATGTGTGCTATACTTAAAACAGGTATCAATAAGCTCCGTATAATCCAGTCCGCCGATAGTCAGCTCCAAGTTCTTTTCGTCATTCCAATCTAAAAAATAATACATCTCAACGCCTCTAATACATCTCAAAACTAAAATACATTTTTGTTTAATATGAAAACCAGACATGAAAGTGTCCAAAAATGCCATTAAACTTTCTGCCGTTTGTATGGAAATGAGAGTAATAACCTTTCTTGTGCGGGGGATCAAAAACAGGTGCAGTATTTGCACCCAATGCAAATGCCATTGCGTAAGCATCTTTTTCTTGGTCATAGTAATAGCCACGGTAGCGGAAGGGGTTATCCGTTCCAAGGTACAGCCGCAGTAACAGGGTGCGATATG
>JAEDIN010000075.1 GCA_016292445.1 Oscillospiraceae bacterium
CATTTCGCACGAGGGCTGCTATCTTGAAAGCGGCGCATATCCGTGGGAGCCTAAGGATTTAAACAGACTACGCAGCTTTATCGCCACAAACTATGAGGAGCTTGAAAGCATAATCGACGAAAACGGACTTGTTTTATTAGGCGAAAAGCTCAAGCGGGTTCCGAACGCCTTTGAAGCCGGGCATCCTGCCGCCGAGTGGTTAAAGTACAAATTCTATCTGGTGGAGTACGATTTTTCGCCGGAAGATTTGACGGGCTTCAATGCCTTTGCCGATGCCGCCGCAAAAGCCATCCGCCGCTTTGAGCCCCTGCGTAAATTCTTTTCCGCCGCCTTTGTGTACACCGAAGAATGAAAAAGCTGTGCGATTAACAGACCCGTTACGGTGTTAATTGCACAGCTATATTTATTTCTTGATAAGTGATCTGATTTATGCCGGTGTCTGATCCTCTAAAATGCGTAACAGTTTAGTTGAATTTGCTTCTATATTCCATGACGAAATCTTCCATGAATTAGAAACCTTTACTACGACAACATTGTAATAGAACCAAACAATACCTTCATCCTCACTATCAATTTACCTTTAACGATGATTAATTTGCTCTTGCCTATAGCATCGCTATCAAGTGCTGAGGCTTCCTCAAAGAATGATAACTCTTCTGAACGGTCTTCCTAAAGCTTTCTTTCGGAAATATCCTTCACTTTTTTATACTATGCCTTGCGGACCTTGTCAATGTGGCGGGTCAGGTCGAGCATCTTGTTGGAGAAGCCCCACTCGTTGTCGTACCATGCCATGAGCTTAACGAAATTATCATTAAGAGCAAGACCGGCCTTTGCATCGAAAATGCTGGTGTGGGGGTCGGTGATAAAGTCGGCGGAAACAACTTCCTCATCAACATACTCGATAACGCCCTTCATGGGACCCTCGGAGGCTGCCTTGACTGCTGAGCAGATCTCCTCGTAGCTTGCGCCCTTTTCGAGGCGGCAGGTGAGGTCAACGATGGAGACATCGGCACTGGGGATACGCATGGAGGTGCCGGTCAGCTTGCCGTTGAGCTCGGGGATGACCTTGCCGACTGCCTTCGCGGCACCGGTGGAGGTGGGAATGATGTTGCCGTGAACACCACGACCCAGACGCCAATTCTTCTTGGAGAAGCCGTCAACAACCTCCTGAGTTGCGGTGTCTGCATGGACGGTGGTCATAAGACCCTCAACGATGCCGAAGTTGTCGTTAATGACCTTGGCAAGGGGAGCGAGGCAGTTGGTGGTGCAGGATGCGTTGGATACGACCTTGATATCGGGAGTATAGCTGTCGAGGTTTACACCGCAGACGAACATCGGAGTGTCATCCTTGGAGGGACCGGAGAGAACGACAACCTGAGCACCTGCATCGAGGTGGGCCTGTGCCTTCTCGGTGGTAAGAAATGCGCCGGTGCATTCGAGAACATACTCGACACCCATTTCACCCCAAGGAAGCTCGGCGGGGTTGCGGTTGCCGACAACGGGAACGCGCTTGCCGTTTACGATGATTGCGCTGTCATCGGACTCAACGGTGCCGTTAAAGCGACCGTGAACGGAATCATACTTTACGGTGTATGCGAGCTGAGCGGTGGTCTTGTCGGGAGCGTTGATTGCGACGACCTCGATATCGTCGGAAACGATTGCGGCTCTGAAAACCAGACGACCGATACGGCCAAAACCGTTAATTGCTACTTTGATCATGTTTATACCTCCATTTAATATCAAGCGGAAATATTTGCTTGTGATTTAACACAATTGTATCATATACTATTGACAAAAATCAATGCTTAGATACATCTAAATGTTCGGCGAAAAAAGGGCTTTTTTTAAGCCGCTATTGTATAATTTGCTCGTTTCTGCTAAAATAACGCTTGATATTGCAGTAAATTACATGGGGGGAGAAGTCATGACAGATGTAAAGCTGCTCAGCGCGGCGTTTTCTCTGGTTGATCAGCCGGTGGTCGTTTCGAGAAAGGAACGCATAGCCTTTATGAACACCGCCGCTGTCACGCTTGCCGGAAAAGATTTGACCGGAAAGCCGGTATCGCTCCTGTTTCCGAGCTACATTCTCAACGTTCAGGCAGAGAGCTATACTGCGACTGCATTTATCGGGACAAAGAATTGCACCGTCAAAGTCTGTTCGTATGACGGAACACGCTTTTTTGTCATGCTATGCAATTACAACGGGAACGACGACCGTGAGGCACTGTATGCAAATATGCGCTCGACCCTTGCTAACATAAAGTTTGCGATTTCGTGCATCTCCACCATCGCCGAAGACGACAACAACGATAAACTGCTTGAGTATACCTGCTCGCTGAACAGAAGCTATTACAGGATGAAAAGGTCGCTGTCGAATGTCAGTATACTCAATGCCATCGCAAGGGGAGATTTGCCGTTTGTCCCCGAGCCATTGGATGTGACCGCCTTATGCAAAAACACAATTGATGATATAAGGTCTGCCTGCGGCAATAACTGCGCGATTATAAGCTTTTATGCAGAGGAAAAAACCAGAATTGTTGCCGACAGAACCCTTTTGCAACAGCTTTTGTTGAACTTGTTATCCAACAGCATAATCCACAGTCCGAAAAACGGCAGAATATATGTGTCGCTGCTGAGGACCGATAAGAATCTCATACTGTCTGTTGACGACAACGGCGACGGAATACCCGAGGAGGAGCTGGTATACGCCTTTGAGCGTTATAAGCATGAGCCGGATTTCTCCCGTCATCAGGGAGCAGGTATGGGCCTTGCCGTGGTGCGCGGCATTGCCGAGCTGCACAAGGGCGCGGTCATCATAGAAAGCCGCGGCAACAATATGGGGACATCGGTCAGAGTAATGCTGTCGCAGGACATTCCGGCAAGTCAGATCCTTAACACGCAGCACCCCGACTATTCGAGGGAGAGTATGCGACTCATTCTTACCGAGCTGTCAAGCACCCTGCCGCTGAAAAGCTTTTCTGAGATTTTAGAAGATTAAAAAAACGCCCAAAGGGCGTTTTTTTAATCTAAGTATAGCTCCTTGAGTCGCCTTAATGCCGCAGCGTCAAGTCCCATTTTTTCACGCAGGAAGCTGTCCATGCCGCCGTGAACCTCGTCTATTGTGTCAAAGGTTGCTCCGATAAAATCCTCCTGCACGGTATCGAGCCGGTATACAAAATCCAGAACCGCCTCATCGTCGGTGAATTTCCGGCAGCTTTGAAGCAGCCTCTCAGTGCCGGGAGCGCAGCGTTCGCGGGTAATCATATAGTCGGCTACAATGATTTCGCGGGGTACTCCGAGAGCGGAGAGAATAAGTGCCGTGGCGGTACCCACTCTGTCCTTGCCCATGGTGCAGTGATACAGCAAAGCACCGTTTTCGTGCTTAAGCAGTATTTCAAAAAATCTGCGGTAGTTTAAAACGGAGTGCTCGAGTGTTACAAGAATGGGATAAAGACTGCGCATCTGGCGCACACCGTCGCTGTCCTTGGACATGAGATGTCGGGCCATCCTCAGTGTGCGCTGAGCCTCCTCATCCTCATTTTCGGGCTTATCACGGGTTATACCTGCGGTTTTGTCCTCAAGCATTGGACACACGATATATGATACACCGTCGATTACTCTGTCCGGCTTTTGAATACGCTCGGCACTCGTGCGAAAATCCACAACGGTAGTAAGCCCGGCGGATTTGAGATATTCCACATCGGTGTCGGTGAGCCTTGCGAGCATACCGCTTCTTATGAGCCTGTTGGGTCTTATTATCCTGCCGTCGGCGGTCTCTATTCCGCCGAGATCCCGCGCATTCGGCGCACCTGTAAGTATTTTTTCCGGGTTGTACATATCATTCACCTATTCCGAATAGTTTTTTGCCGTTTTCGAATGTGATGTTTTCGACCTCATCGACATTTATGCCCTTGATTTCGGCAACCTTGTTCACAACGAACTCAAGCTGGCGTGAATCGTTGCGCTTCCCTCTGTTTGGAACGGGGGTAAGATAGGGACTGTCGGTTTCAACAACTATCTTGTCTAAGGGGCAGAACTCAAGAACTTCTATTGCTTTGCGTGCATTTTTATAGGTGATAGGCCCGTCAAAGCCGAGATACCAGCCGCGCTTTAGAAGTTCCGCCGCCATCTCCACACTGCCGGAGAAGCAGTGAAATACGCCGCGAAGCTCCGAATAATCACGAATTATCTCCAAGCTGTCGCCATGAGCCTCTCGGTCATGGACAATAACCGGCTTGTTTAGCCTGATAGCAAGCTCTATCTGCCTTTTAAACAGCTCCTTTTGCTCTGCCTTGTGGGTGTCGTCCCAATAATAGTCGAGGCCTATCTCGCCGATGGCAAGGCATTTGGGGTGCTCGGCGAGCCTTTCAAGCTCGGCGTAAGCCTTGTCCGTCAGCTTGTCCATGTCCTCGGGATGCCAGCCGACTGCGGCATATACAAAGTCAAAACGCTCGGCAAGCTCAATTGCCGTTTTGCTGCTTTCAAGGTCGCATCCGGGGTTGACGATAAGCCCGACCTTCGCATCGGGCATCGAGCCGAGTATTTCAAAGCGGTCGGCGTTGAACGCTCCGCTGTCATAATGCGCATGAGTGTCAAAATACATCGTGTTCACCTCTTGCGAAATTATAACATTGCTTGATATAATAACGCAAGCGATATTATCGAGGTAAGACCATGAAGGAATACTACGAAATTTTAATAAACGGCATAGACGGTGAACTTAAAGTCACCGAAATCGTCAGAGGTAAGGCATGGATAGGTGCCGAGCTTTCAAACGGAAGCTTCGGCATCGCAATGAACATCGAGGGCGAAAGCGTTGGGCGAATTTTCGGCTCGCTTGTCGGTATGAGAGCCAAGGATGCGGCGCAGGCTGTAATGAGCTGGAATTTTAACGAAGCAAGTGAGGCGATGGCGGTCATAAACGCCTTTTATAACACCCGAGAGCGCATGGAAGAATTGAAGCTCGGCGTTAATTACGAAAAAAGCTGTACTGCCGGTATGGATACGGAGGGCAAGACCATAGCACTCATAGGGCATCTGAAGCTTCGCAGTGAGGAGCTCGAGGGCGCAAAACAGGTTTACATAATTGAGAGAGACCCCCGTGACGGAGATTTTCCGGACTCTGCCTGCGAATACATTTTGCCCGAGTGCGACATTGCGATAATCACCGGCAGCGCGGCGATAAACAAGACCATGCCGAGACTGCTCGAGCTTTCAAAAAACGCAAAGACCGTCGTCATAGGCCCGACTGTGCCCATGTGTCCGCAGCTTAAGTCACTTGGAATTGACCGATTGGCAGGAATGGTCACGGCGGATAAACAGGGCTTAAGGGAATGGATGCTTCAGGTGAGGGGAAACCCCTATCCCTTCGGCGAGGCGTTCATGATAGATTAACGGAGTAAAAGCGAAA
>JAEDIN010000018.1 GCA_016292445.1 Oscillospiraceae bacterium
AGCGCAATTTCGTATCTTTTAACAAGGCAGCCCCCTGCCAAAAAGCTCTCAACATAAAAATATATAAAAACCTGAGATTTTTTCTCAGGTTTTTAAGTGCCTGCGCCGGCGCGCCAGTTGCGATAGCGCTCAAGCTCCTTATCCACGCACAGCTCGAGGACGATATTTATTATAAAGGCATCGTCTACAAATCCCAATAACGGAATATTATCGGGAACGATGTCAAACGGGCTCAAAAGATATGCCACAATGGCGACAGAGCCCAAAATCACAGATACGGGCAGTTTTTTATATCTGCCGTGATAGTAATCGTCCAGCATTGAGATTATATCCTGAACATCGGCAACGGTGCCGCCTATTATCGGCAATGACGCCAAGGGTTCAAGCTTCCTGCTCGCCTTGTTTATCGCCTCAAGCGTTTTTCCCGTGCCGTGAGCGACCGCCGTCACGGCTCTTCCGACTTTTGAATCAATATTCAGCTTAAGCATATTCATCTCTCCGAATCGCAGTTTGCTTTTTTATTTTAGCACACATCGGCGCTTTTGCAACAGGAAAACCGTTCTTTCCCCATTAAGCCGCCTTATCAGGCAGTTTTGTTAATCAATTATTTACAATTTGCCCTATGTATGGTATAATTGCATTTAAATACACTAAAAAAGGGTGCGAAATGGAAAAACCGGGGCAATTGTTGAAGTTCATAGCCGCAATGGTGATATTCGGCACAAACGGCATACTTGTTGCCAAAATCTCGCTCGGCAGTGCCCAGATAGTCCTGCTCAGAACTTTGTTCGGCGCACTGTTTTTGCTTGCGATAGTGCTTATAAAACGCAGCTTCAGCTTCAGCGAGCTTAAGGCGGACCTCCTGCCCGCCACGATAGGCGGTGCTGCCCTCGGTCTGAACTGGGTGCTGCTGTTTTCCGCCTACCGTGCCGCCGGTGTTGGTCTTTCAACGCTCGTATATTATTGCGGCCCGATATTGGTGCTTGCGCTCTCACCTATTCTGTTTAAGGAAAAGCTGACTTGGAACAAGCTTTTGGCTCTGGCAGCGGTGGCGGTCGGAATGTTCTGCATCACCGGCAACATTGAGCTTGGCTCAAGGCTCAGCTCCGGACTTCTTTGCGGCGGCGGTGCTGCCCTGTTTTATGCAGTCATCATAGTCGCAGGCAAACGCATCAAGCATTTGTCGGGACTCAACTGCGCATTATATGAGCTGGCGGTTTCATTTGCCGTGGTTCTGGCATACCTTATTATCAGCGGTGCCGAGCTTCCCGTAATGCCTCAGAAAAACGAGCTTGTTTACATCCTTATGTTAGGCTTTGTAAACACCGGTCTTGCCTACTACCTTTATTTTTCCGGGCTTCAAAATCTGTCGGTACAGACGGTTTCAATCATTAGCTACATAGACCCGCTCACCGCTCTGCTCGTCTCCGTCGTATTCCTTAACGAGGTGCTTGCCCCCTTGCAGACAGTCGGCGCGGTGCTTATTCTCGGCGGAGCAATTCTCGGCGAATTCAGCCTAAATAAACGGAAATAAGTATTACTTGGAGGTAATAGTTAATGTACATAGCTCTCATTGTTATTCTCGCACTCGCCTGCCTGTTCTTCGGCGTGAAGTATATCAAGGTCACCGAAGAAAATGACAATGTCAAGGCTGTTCTTTTCAAGGGGCTGACCACGGTATGCTGCATCGTGATAGCCGCGATAGCCGTTTTCCACACGACCGACAAGTACTTTGCCGTTCTTATCATGTTCGGTGTGTTCTTCGGCTTCCTCGGCGATGAGCTGCTCGCGCTCCGTTTCGTGTTCACCGAAAAGTTTTCGCTGTTTTTCCTCACCGGCGCTCTATCGTTCCTGGTCGGCCATGTTTTCTATTTAATCGCTCTTTACAGCATCGCACCCAAGGCATGGATCGCCGCCATTCCCCTGCTTATCAGTACGCTTATCCTTGAGATGCAAAACTCCAAAAAGCACACTCTCAACATGGGCAAACTGTTTATACCTCTTGCAGGCTACTGTGCCTTCGTCTGCTTCATGGGCTGCACCGCCGTGGGTTCTGCCATTTTCAATTTCAGCCTCGGCACACTGCTGTTTGCAATTGCCGGCATGAGCTTTATCATCAGCGACAGTATTCTTTCCGTGCAGTGCTTCAGCGGCAATCCCTCCAACGGCAAAAACCGCGCGCTCCATGTTTTCTACTGGCTGGCACAGCTTCTTATAGCACTAAGCCCCATGTTCCTGTGAAATTTAATTGAAAATCCCTTGCGGCATCTCATGTGCCGCAAGGGATTTTTTATTGTTCGATTGCAAGTCCCATCATGTAACGGCGCATCATGTCAAACACGAAATTGCCGGAAACACGGCGGATATAGCTGCGTGTGCGCCTATCGCCGACATGAAGCTCGCGGACGAATGTGCTGTCCTTGGTTGCAAGGGATACGAACACCGTACCGACCTCGTGAACGCCGTCGCCGTCGGGCCCTGCAAGTCCGGTAATGCCAACGCCCATGTCGCTGCCGATAAGCTCTCTGACGCGCTGCGCCATCTCAATTGCAACCTCGCGGCTGACGGCTCCCTTTTCCCCGATGAGCGCAGGGTCAATGCCCAGAAGCTTTGTCTTTGCGCCGTTTGTATAGGTGGTCACACCGCCGAGGAAAAACTCGCTTGCGCCCGGCATATCGGTGAAACGCTTTGCAAGCTCGCCGCCGGTGCAGCTTTCCGCGGCGGAGAAAGTCATTTTCTTCTCCTTGAGAAGCTGCATGACGCGCTCCTCAACGCTCTCGACATCTATGCCGTAAACGACATCGCCCAAAACCTCACAGCAATGCTCGATGACCGGCTGCATCATTTTCTCTGCTTCCTCAACGCTCTTTGCTTTCGCCGTAATCTGCAAAAGGCAGTCGGATTCCTTGGCATAGGGTGCCATGGTGGGATTCGTCATTGCGTTCATCTCGTCGCGGAAAAGCTGGTCGAGCGCACTCTCGGACATTCCGAAAACACGGATTGAGTGAGACACTATCTGCTCGTCGGACAGTGAGCGCAAGTACGGCATTGCGCAAGCGCGGAACATTGCGTTGCACTCCTTGGGAGGTCCGGGCAGCATCAGAACTGTCGTTCCGTCCTTACGGAAGGCGCAGCCGGGGGCAGTGCCCCAGTCGTTGTGAAACACCGTGCAGCCCACGGGCAGCATTGCCTGCTGGAGATTGTTCTCCGTCATTTCCTTGCTGTAACCCTTATTTGTCAAATAGTCGTACAGGCACGTTCTTTCATACTCGTTCATTTCAAGCTCGAGCCCGAAACTCTTTGCAAGCGTCTGCTTTGTAAGATCATCGCAGGTCGGGCCGAGTCCGCCGGTGGAGATGATTATATCCGCTCTGCTTTTCGCCGTCTCGATGCAGTCGGCAAGCCGCCGGGGATTATCGCCCACAACGGTGTGGTACTTTACATTTATGCCTATCTCCGAGAGCATGAGCGATATGTCACGGGCATCGGTATTCGTGGTGTGACCTAAAAGAATTTCCGTGCCGACGGAAAGTATCTCAGCATTATAAACCTTGTCCATCAGCCCACCTTCACTCTTTCTATACCGGCGACCGCCTCGTCAACAAGTGCGTCAATGTCGAGAACGGACTCTATCTCTGCGACCTCCCTGACCTTGGGCTTGGTCTTGGGGTGCTTGGGGGTAAACACGGTGCAGCAGTCCTCATAGGGCAGTATCGAGGTGTCAAATGTGCCTATCTTGCGTGCTGTCTGCACTATCTCCTCCTTATCCATGCCGATAAGCGGCTGCAAAACCGGCAGGTCGATGACAGCCTGCGTGGAAGCCATCGCCTCCATGGTCTGGCTTGCTACCTGACCGAGATTTTCTCCGGTGACTATCGCTTTTGCGCCGTTTGCCTCGGCGATACGGCTTGCAATGCGCATCATAAATCTGCGCATGATGAGAGTGAAATAATCCTCGGGACACTTTGCCCGTATCTCCTCCTGAATGTGCGTAAACGGAACAATCTCAACCGTCATTTTGCCGCAGTAGGCGGTGAGAATCTCGGCAAGCTCGATGACCTTCTGCTTTGCCTGCTCGGAGGTATAGGGGAAGGAGAAGAAATGCACCGGTATGAGCCTTACGCCGCGTTTGGCTATCATGTAGGTGGAAACCGGACTGTCAATACCGCCGGAAAGCAGTGTAACGCCGATGCCGTTTGAGCCGACGGGCATGCCGCCTGCACCGGGGGTGGGTGCTGCATGGACATAGGCGGCAAGGTCACGGATCTCAACATGGACCGTGAGCTCCGGATTATGCACATCGACCTCGCACTGCGGATATGCCTCGGCAAGCTCACCGCCGACATACTGCGAAAGCTCTATCGAGGTCATGGGGAAGCGTTTATCACTACGCTTGCCCTCGACCTTGAAGCTTTTTGCCGTCTCCATATCGTCTTTGAGATAGCTTATGGCAAGCTCGGCAATCTTTGCCGCGTCCTTTTCGCAGCCTGCGGCGCGGGTAATCGTCGCAATGCCGAACACCTTGGTAAGTGCCTCAAAGGCAGCGTCCATATCGCCGGTCTCATCGACCGGCTCGACATAGACGGTCGACTGCATACAATACACCTTGAACTTGCCGATAACCGAAAGGCGGCGGTTAATGTTGCCGATGAGCTTCTGTTCAAAGCTTCTGCGGTTAAGTCCCTTGAGGACTATCTCGCCGAGCTTCAAGAGGATAATATCATTTATCATTTTTCAGTCTCCCTGATTTTTTCTAAAACGCAGTAATTATAACATCTTTGCTTTTCAAACGCAACAAAACCGCAGGCTTATCCTGCGGTTTTGGCACACAACACTTATATTTTAATATGCAAAATCGACTTAGTCAAGGCTTTTGGCGGGGCTTTGGGAAATTTCGGACGACCGCACAAGTTTCACGATTTAAATTCGTGAATTATTGCTCTTGAAATTACCGCTTTGTTTTGTTAACCTATAAGCGGAAAGGGTGATACCGATGAACAAGAAAGAAAGCCCTCAGGGATCGGAAGAGTTCCGACGGTGAGGGCAGACGCCGAAGTCAAAACATACGCAGGACGAAAACACTCAGCTTTTTCCGCTTATGGAAACGATTTTTAAATCGAAAATATTAATCTTCCCGTGTTGAATATCTGTCCGATGACAGGCGGCGTCACATCCTGACGAAAGAGAGGTAACCAATGATGTTAGATACTAAGAACTCAATGAGATGACCCTTGACTGCCTTAGAAACGGTGTAAAGAAACCGTGCGGTCAAGGGTCATTTCGTTTTTATGCGTTGTTTTCGCGGAAGTCATAGGTTCTGTACTGTATCGCCTCGGCGATGTGGCTTGCCTCGATGCTCTCCGTGCCCTCGAGATCGGCTATCGTTCTCGCGACCCTCAGAATACGGTCGTAGCTTCTGGCGGTAAGCCCCATGCGGTCAAACGCCTGACGCATAAGCTCCTCGCACTCGGAGGTGAGCATGCAGTACTTGTTGAGTGCCTTCGTGTCCATATTTGCGTTTGAATTAATAGCAGTGTCTTTAAAGCGTTCCTGCTGCGCAGCTCGTGCGGCATCGACGCGTTTTTTTATTTCCGCCGACGACTCGGCAGGAGCACGGTTTTTAAGCTCCTCGTATTCCAGTGCCGGTGCTTCGACGATAATATCTATCCTGTCAAGCAAGGGTCCCGATATGCGGTTGTGATAGCTGCGCACCTCATTTACCGAGCAGCGGCAGCGTCCGGAGGGATGACCGTACCATCCGCATTTGCAGGGGTTCATCGCACAAACAAGCATGAAATTGCTCGGATATGTAGCACTTCCGGCAACTCGCGAGACCGTGACCTCGCCGTCCTCCAAGGGCTGACGAAGCACCTCGAGCACATCCTTGCGGAACTCCGGAAACTCGTCAAGGAACAAAACGCCGTTGTGCGCAAGGCTTATCTCACCCGGTTTCGGCGTCGCTCCGCCGCCCGACATTGCCGCCGGTGAAACGGTGTGATGGGGAGCTCGGAACGGTCTTTGGGCGATGATGGGATTTGACTTGCCTGTGAGCCCGGCTACGGAATATATCTCCGTGCATTTTAATATCTCCTCGCGTGTCATATCCGGCAAAATGCCGGGCAGACGCTTGCTCATCATGCTCTTGCCTGCACCCGGAGGGCCGACAAGCAGTATATTATGTCCTCCGGCGGCGGCAATCTCCATTGCACGCTTGACATTCTCCTGACCCTTGACATCGGCAAAGTCTGGATACTGCATATCGCTTTTGTTTATCTCACCCTGCGGCATGGGCTTAATCGGGTACTCGCCCCGAAGATGCGCAATAAGCTCCGGCACATTTTTGACCGGATATACCGACACGCCCTCGGCGTACGCTGCCTCCTCGGCATTATCCGCAGGCACGAACAGGTGCTTTATCCCCTCCCTCGCCGCGGCAAGCGCCATGGGCAGTGCGCCGTAAACCGGCCGCAGCTCACCGGTGAGCGAAAGCTCGCCGAAGAAGGCGCAGTCAGGCTTTGGCTGCTTTATCGTGCCCGTCGCGGCAAGAATACCGAGCATTATCGGCAGGTCGTAAACCGTACCTGCTTTTTTCGTGTCCGCCGGTGCGAGATTAACAGTCACACGGCTGACGGGGAATTTGAAGCCGTTGCTTTTTATCGCGGCTCGAACTCGCTCACGCGCCTCCTTGACGGCGGCATCTGGCAGTCCGACAATATCAAAATTAAAAAGCCCGTTTGAAACAAAGCTCTCGACCGTGACGGCATAGCCGCCTATGCCCTTTACTCCGAGGGAATGTATAGTAGCTAACATACTCTCACCTGTTCAAAAAGGACCGCGTTAGGCGGTCCTTATTTTTTATTCTTCGGTCTCGCCGACAAGTGCAATATGCAGCTCGTCAAGCTGCTTCTGCTCGACGACGGAGGGTGCGCCCATCATGACATCCTGTGCGTTCTTGTTCATCGGGAACGGGATTATCTCACGGATGGAGTCCTCGCCTGCAAGCAGCATCACAATGCGGTCAACGCCCGGGGCGATACCGGCATGGGGAGGTGCGCCGTAGCAGAAGGCATTGTACATTGCCGGGAACTTTGCCTTGACATCGCCCTCGCCCAGACGCACAAGCTCAAACGCCTTTATCATTATCTCGGGGTCGTGATTACGCACCGCGCCCGAGGACAGCTCAACGCCGTTGCACACGAGGTCATACTGATATGCGGTGATGCTCAGCGGATCAATTTCGCCGCTTTCAGCCTTTTCGAGCACCTCGAGACCGCCGTTGGGCATCGAGAACGGGTTATGGCAGAACTCCAGCTCGCCGGACTCCTCGCCTATCTCGTACATCGGGAAATCGACTATCCAGCAGAACTCGTAGCGCTCCTTGTCCATGTGACCGGGAACTGCATTACCGAGCATCTTGCGCATGACGCCTGCGGTTTTCTGAGCGACAAGCTTCTTGCCTGCCGTCACGCCGACAAGGCAGCCGGGCTTGAGACCCAGAGCGTCAACAACAGCCTGCTTTCTGTCCTGAAGGAACTTGGCTACACCGCCTGCAAGCTCGCCGTTTTCATCGACCTTGAACCAGTAGGGCTTGACACCTGCCTGAACCTCGACCTCGGTGCAGAGCTTGTCGATATTCTTGCGGGTCATGTCGCAATCGGTGACGACGATCGCCTTGACGGTGTTGCCCTCGGCAAAGGGCGGAAACTCCGTGCCCTGAACAAGCTCGGTGATATCCTCAACTACGAGGTCAATACGCAGATCGGGCTTATCCGAGCCGTACTTTTCCATGGATTCGTTAAAGCCTATGCGCTTAAACGGTGCCTCGGAGGCGATATCATAAGTACCGTATTTTGCAAATATCGGGGGCAGAACATCCTCGATGACCGCAAAAACATCGTTCTGCTCGGCAAAGGACATCTCCATATCGAGCTGATAAAATTCGCCGGGTGAACGGTCGCCGCGAGCGTCCTCATCGCGGAAGCAGGGCGCGATCTGGAAGTAGCGGTCGAAGCCGGAGGTCATGAGAAGCTGCTTAAACTGCTGGGGTGCCTGCGGCAGAGCGTAGAACTTGCCGGGGTGCTTTCTTGCGGGAACGAGGTAGTCTCTTGCGCCCTCGGGGCTTGATGCGGTAAGTATAGGTGTGGTTATCTCAAGGAAACCATGCTCCATCATCGACTTGCGCAGTGCCGCAATGACATTGCAGCGCAGGATGATATTCCGCTTTACGGCAGGATTTCTCAAGTCGAGATAGCGGTATTTAAGACGCGCGGTTTCGTCCGCTTCTCTGCTGCGGTTAATCTCAAACGGCAGCTCGTTGTAGCGGCAGCGGCCGAGAACCTCGATCTTTTCGGGAACGACCTCGACATCGCCGGTGGCCTGCTTGGGATTTTTGCTGGCGCGCTCGCGGACAGTGCCTTCAACGGAAATGGTGCTTTCCTTGTTGATGTCCTTTATTATCTTCATCATGTCCTCGGTCTCGACTACAACCTGCGTTGTGCCGTAGAAGTCGCGGACAACGACGAACGCAAAGTTTTGGCCGACCTCGCGGACATTCTCCATCCAGCCGACTATTTTGACCTTCTGGCCCACATGCTCCAAACGGAGCTCATTGCAGGTATGTGTGCGGGACTGTGTCATAATTAACCCTCCTTGATGACCGCGATCTGTGCACGGCGGTCGATTTCAGCCTTGATGTGCGCCGCAGCCTCTGCCACGGGCAGCTTTACCTGCTCACTCTTGAGCATATTCTTTACGGCAACAACTCCTGCCGCCATCTCATCCTCGCCGATGAGCACGACAAAGGGTATACCGAGCTTATCGGCATAGCTCATCTTTGCCTTGAACTTTTTCTTCTCGCAGTATAGCTGCGTGCGTATGCCCGCGTCACGCAGTGCCGTCGCCGCGGATATCGAGTAGCCCAGCTCCTCGGACATGGGGATGACCAGCGCATCGGCAGGTGCGGATACTATCTCGTCGGATAAAAGTCCCTGCTCGTTGAGAACATAGAAAAGCCTTGTAAGACCTATCGAAATGCCGACGCCGGGCAGCGGCTTGTCTGTATAGTACTCGGCAAGATTATCGTATCTGCCTCCGGAACAAACGGAGCCTATCTCGGGATGCTCTGTCATCTCGGTTTCGTACACCGTGCCGGTGTAATAGTCAAGACCTCGGGCAATCGAGAGATCGATGGCGAAGTTCTCCTCGGGAACTCCGAAATCGGCGAGGTACTTGGTCACGGTTTTGAGCTCCTCAAGGCCCTGATCGAACATTTCATCCATGCCCTTGTACCGTTCAAGACCGGAGATGACCTGTTCGATACTGCCGGACATTGCCATGAAATCCATAACATCGTCTGCCTTATGCGAGAACATATGCAGCTCGTCCATAAGTATCTGGCGAACCTTGGTGGGGCCTATCTTATCGAGCTTATCTACCGTGCGCATTATTTCGCCGGCCTTCTCCTCCATGCCGGCCAAACGGTAAAAGCCGTTTAAAACCTTGCGGTTATTGACTTTTATCTTGAACTTTTTAAGTCCCAGCTCGGTGAAGGTGCGGTAGATTATAGCCGGAATCTCCGCCTCGTTTATGATATCAAGCTTACCGTCGCCGATTATATCGATATCCGCCTGATAAAACTCTCTGAAGCGGCCTCTCTGCGCGCGCTCACCGCGATAGACCTTGCCTATCTGATAGCGGCGGAACGGGAAGGTTAAGCTGCCGTAGTTTGCGGCAACATATTTTGCAAGAGGGACGGTCAAATCAAAGCGCAGGGCAAGATCGGAATCGCCCTTGTTGAAGCGGTAAATCTGCTTTTCGGTCTCGCCGCCGCCCTTGGCAAGCAGCACCTCGGCCGACTCAATCGCCGGAGTGTCCAGCGGCGTGAAGCCGTAGACGCTGTAACAGCGACGCAGCGTTTCCATCATTTTTTCAAGCTTGACCTGCGGGGCGGGCAGCAGCTCCATAAAGCCCGACAGTGTGCGGGGTTCGACTTTCGCCATTTTTATGTTCCTTTCAACACGGCTAAATGCTGTTATCCCGTTTTCGGGGTAACAGCATTCGCATGGTATTTTTCAAGAGATTTACTTCCTTTTGGGATTGACGATATTGCGCCAGTCAAGATCTCCGCGGCGCAGTCCCTGGACAAGCACCTCCGCCGTTGCGGCATTGGTTGCAAAGGGGATCTGGTACTGGTCGCAAAGGCGCTCTATCTTATTGATATCGTCAAAGCCGGCGGGATTTGACGGGTCGCAGAAGAACAAAACAAGATCTATCTCGTTATAAGCGATTCTCGCGCCTATCTGCTGCGCGCCGCCCTGATCGGCATGCATATACAGTGTAACGGGCAGACCCGTTGCTTCCGACACAAGCTTGCCTGTGGTGTTGGTGGCACAAACGGAGTGCTCGGCTAAAATACCGCAGTAGGCTATACAGAACTGAACCATCAGCTCCTTCTTTCTGTCATGTGCCATCAGTGCAATATTCATACTCGTCCTCCATCCAATATTTATCCGTCAATGGTACATTATAAACAATTTTTCATCCTGTTTCAATGCCTTTCGGCATAAAAATTATTTTAAAAGGGACCCTTCGGTTTCCGTTACATCGGTCGCTCCCTTGATGCTGAAATAGGTTTCCAGAATACTTCTGGCAACGGGCGCACAGTTTGCACCCGAGCCGCCTCGCTCGATGACAACGGCTATCGCTATCTCGGGATCCTCAACGGGCGCAAAGCAGATGAAGATACCGTCGTTGGTTATAAACTCGCCCTTTTGTGCCGTACCGGTCTTACAGGCAACAGTTGAAGTGTTGTAATCGAAGAAGGTGGCATATGCCGAGCCGTCCGGATGCTTTGCAACGAGCTCCATACCCTTATGCACGGCGTCCCAGTTGTACTGCGGGGTTTTTACGGTACTCAAAACCTCATTCGTTCTCTGCATGACCTTTTCACTGTAATCATAGCTGCGGACTTCCTTGAGTATAGACGCGGAATGTCGCTGGCCGTTATTAGCGACCGCTGCGCAATACTCAGCAAGCTGGATCGGTGTGAAAATGCTGTCTGCCTGTCCGATAGCTGCCTGCAGGGTATCGCCGACGACCCACTCCTGTCCGGCGTAGTCATAGTGGTTTGCCCTGTTGGACATATTGCCGGTCTCCTCGTAAATCTCGATGCCGGTGCTCTCGCCGAGGCCGAAGTCTCTGGCATATTTCTCCATATTATCAATGCCCAGATTGTTGCCGACACTGTAGAAGAAAATGTTGCAGGAGTCTCGCAGAGCCTCGGTTACATTGTCGTTGCCGTGGGTCAGGTGCGAGGAATATATCCAGCACTGAGGGGTGTAGCCCTGAGCGGCATACTTGGAGTAAACACCGGTGCACTTGATTCTGCTGCTCGTGCTTATGACCTTCTCCGTCAGTCCCGCGATGGCGGTACAGGGCTTGAAGGTCGAGCCGGGGGCATAGGTGCCCTGAAGTGCCCTGTTAAACAAGGGAGAATACTTTGCCGTCAGAAGCTTCGAGTAATTTTCCATCATCGTTGCGGCATTGTAAGTCGGCCAGCTTGCTATCGCAAGCGGCTCTCCGGTCTTGACATTGACGACCACCGCACCCGCGCCGGTTATCTCGTCATCGACCTTGGGCTCATCGTCGTCCTCGCCCTCGGGCTTGGGCTTTTCATCTGCTTCGGGCTCTTTCTCCTCTTTTTTATCGTCATTGCCGAAAAGATCCTCGCTTATATCATAGCCGCGTTCCTCTCTCAGGGCGTTAACGGTGCTTGCCAAAGCTCGCTCCGTTGCCTCCTGAAGCGCAATATCTATCGTCAGATACACATTATTGCCCGGCTGCGGTTCTGTGGTATAGGTCTTGGAAATTATCGTACCGTCTGCCGCACTCGTCACCTGCACCTTGCCGTTCGTGCCGTGCAGATATTTCTCAAACGCGAACTCAACGCCGGATTTACCTACCTTGGCGTCACCCGAGTAGCCCAGCTCGGAGTACTTTTCATATTCCTCGTCGTTCATAAGTCCGACATAGCCCAGAATATGCGCGGCATAAGTGGTGTTGTAACCTCTTATAAACGACTCCTTGACATTGACACCGACCATATTATTCTCGCGTATGATGCTTATCAGTTTCATGTCGGCGTCCTGAACCAGGACATAGTCGGAGGTATTTATCAGATATCGGACATTGACCGCATAACGCACGCCGGCAATTATCCTGGCCTCCTCGGCGGTATAGTTGCTGTCTATCTCATATCGGGTACGCATACTCGACAGCAGCTCGACAGCCGTTGCGTTTTCATCGACCTTGTTAGTCTTCATATACGCCTGCAGGCGTGCCTTGTCCGTATCGCTGATCTCGGTAAACTCAAACGGCGGCTCTGTGGTTATCGGCAGCTCGTCGATGTAATCCTCGCCGTACTCACGGATGAGCTTTACGAGCTTTAATATCGTCGCGTTTGAATCGACGCTTTCGTCGGCCGGGAACAGCTCACTTTCGTTTATCGTCAGGTCGTAGCTGGATTTGTTGGACACTATCACTCGACCGTAGCGGTCAAGTATGTTGCCTCTTGCCGCAACTACGGTCGAGGTCGTGACCTGCTGGTTGCGGCTTTCCTTATAATACGCCTCACCCTCGATTATCTGGAGCTTATACAGAAACACGAAATACACCGTAAGCAGTATTGCAAACAGTGCCGCGAGTATTATTAATCTGTCTTTTTTTATAACATTCATAAGTCTTGTCTTTATTTGGTATCGGAATGGTTTTTAAACGGCAGGTACAGAAGCATAACGGGAGGTATCGAAAGCGCCGTCTGCAAAAGCACCGTCAGAAGTCCCGGCAAAAGCTCGGCTCCGCTGAAAATCACCGCGCTCAAAAGCTGAACAAGTCCGGTCAGAAGCACTGCCGCGACGCTCATTACCATGAACACGAAGAAGCTTTTATTTATATAGAACTCCGAGGCGAAGCCCGCTCCGAAGCCCAATATAGAGAACACAAGCGTGTACATAAAAGTACTGTCGGTAAAGCTCAGATCAGTGAACAAACCGAGGCATATTCCGAACACAGCGCCGCGCACACCGCCGAGGAACATTCCGGCCGCCACCGCAGCGGCAGGCAGGATAAAGCCCTTGACACTGAAAATGCTCAATCGCGAAAACAGCAGGCTTTGCAGCAGCATTGCAAGCAGAAGATATACCGCATATTCAAGGAATACGCGCATTTTTCCCATATCTATCAGTCTGTTTAACAATTATTCCACCACTTCAAACTCTTTAACAACATAAACTTGAACGAGTGCGTTGAGGTCGCAGCCGGGCTTGATTATGCCGTACTCTACCTGACCGCCTGCCTCTGCCTGAACGGAGCTTATCGTGCCGATTACAAGCCCCTGCGGAAATGCGCCGCCGGCACCGCTCGTCATGACCGTATCGCCGCTGAATATCTGCGCACCGTCGGCAAGATAGGTCATCTTCGCACTTCCTTCCTGCATCAGAGCAAAGTCGCCCACAAGCATACCTGCCGAACCGTTTTCGGACACGAATGCGCCGATATTGGTGTTTATATCAATGATCGTTCTCACGGTTGCCCATGTCGTACCGACCTCGATGACCTGTCCGACAAGAACGCCGTACTCCGTGATAACGCTGTCGCCGACTGCGATTTCGCTGCTTGTGCCCTTGCTAATCGTAAAAGAGTTTGCCCAGTTGGAGCTTGTCCACGAAATGACCTTCGCAGGCTCAAGCGTCATATCGCTGCGCTTTTCCTTGAACTCAAGCAGCTTGCGCAGTCGCTCGTTTTCCTCGACAGCCGCCTCGCCGTTACGGGCTTTCTCCTGTGCCTCGGTCAGTGCCTCGCGCAGTCGCTCGTTTTCTGCCTGGAGCTGGTCGTACTCATATACATAACCGTACAGGCCCTCGAGCCATTCCGCCATCGAGCTTACTATCCTCTGCACGGGGGCCTTCACCGTTCCGGACAGATTCTGCACCAGTCCGGCATTTCCCTTTAAAAGATAGGAGCTTATTCCGGCTATGAGTGCGACGACCAATACTATCGCACCGAGCTTTATTCCGTTTTTCTTAAGATAGCGTTTTACATTCACAACAGACGCACTCCAATTGTCTTAAGCATTTGTCCGAGCCTGCACAGCGGCAGCCCGACAACATTAAAATAGTCACCGTTTATCTTGCTGACCATAAGCGAGGCCTTGCCCTGTATTCCGTAAGCACCGGCCTTATCCATGGGCTCACCCGTAGCGATATAGGCGTTTATCTCCGCATCATCAAGCTCGCGGAACTCGACACCTGTCCGCTCCGCCTGACTGAGCAGCTCATCGCCCCTTATGAGCGTAATGCCGGTATAAACCTCGTGGGTCTTGCCGGACAGCGCCTTGAGCATCGAGAACGCCTCGGCTTTATCGTGAGGCTTTCCCAGAACTTTGCCGTCAGCCCACACTATTGTGTCGGCTGCGATTACCACGGCATCGTCACCGTATTTTGCAGCGACCTCCCGTGCCTTTGCAGCGGAAAGGCTCTTTACTATTTCCTCCGGAGGCAGTCCCTCCGGTGTTTTTTCCTCGCCCTGTGCAGGGCAAACCTCAAAATCCGCAACGCCGATGACTCCGAGCAGCTCTCTGCGTCTCGGCGAGCCGGATGCCAAAACTATTTTCATATCAGTCAACGCCTCTGTAATACAGACCTCTTGTGAGATCGTTCGGTCTGTAATCGCCCTCGCCTTTAAAGCTCTTGGCGACCTCAACGCACTCTCTTGCTCCCTCCGTCGTGAACATCAGACGAATGCCCCAAAGTCCCGCACCGTAGATATCATCGCGCTTATCAGCGAGATAGAGCTTCTTGGAATTGTATATAACATTGCGATGCTCAAACTCGCGTACCACAGGGAACACGGAGCCCATGCGGTCGGAAAGCTGCGAGGGGTTCTGGCAATTGCATCTGCCCTCACTGCGGCTTATGATGCACTGGTCGGAAACCATAAGCGGCAGTCTGCCGTAGACAATAAGCTCGGTGTCGATGCTCTTTGCCATATCACGCACCTGCGCCATGCGCAGCTCAAACGACGCCGTTGCCGACAGGAAATCCATCTGCCGCACCATGTCCAGCGTATAGGAGTTAAACACATTCATGCCGAAATCGGCTCTTATCTTCACGCCTGCCTTGCGCGCAAGCTTGACATGACCGATATTTCCCACAAGCGCCTGCTCAACGCCGCGCTCCCTGAGCGATTTAAGCATTGAGAAAACCTTCATAACCTGATCGTCGGTTATGACCCTCGGAAGCACGGCAACAGGCACCGTGCCGTTTTCGATAAAGGGCTTTACGGGCTCAAGGCTCTCGTACAAAGTCTCAACGGGAACATAGATATAATCGGGTTTCAAAGCGGCAAGCTCGGGTGAAAGCTGCTGCGCCGTGCGCACCTGATAAATTGTCACGGGGTCTTCAATGGTCGGGACACCCCTGGGCATTTCGGGAACAGGCAGCGATCTGCGTTTAGGCGGAACTGCCCGCTGCTCGCTAAGCTCCTGAAGCAGTCTTCTGCGCAGGTCATTGATGCTCGAAACGGGCAGGAACGCTCCGTTTTCAACCTTGCTCTGAGCATCGACGCAGATATACGGTGTGCCGCCGGTCTTGTAAAACTGCTTGTTGACGGTGTTCTCGTCCGTGGTCTGGCTTATACCCTTTTCGGGTGCTTTACCGGTGACGGAAGCTCTGTGACCGTCGCTGTCAACAACACCTGCCTGCACTTGCTTGCCGATCTCGGCGACCATAAAGAACTTTACGGGAACTCTGCGCTCCTCGCGGTCGACATACTCCCTGCGCACGGAGGCAAAAAGCTTCTCGGACACCTTGTCGTTTTCATTCTTGACGCCGAACATGTCCTTTTTGTCGCCGTCAAAATATCCCTGCGTGAATCCATCGCGTGAAAAAGCGTCCTTGAGCATGGTAAGCTCGTCGGGAGTCGGCTCTCGCTTTTCTTTTATTATCTTCGAGTAGATACCCGTCACGAGACCGGAATACTCGGGTCTCTTCATGCGACCCTCTATTTTTACACAGGCAACACCCGCGTCCTCTATCTCTTTGAGTCTTTCGACAAGGCAGTTGTCCTTGAGGGACAGCGGGTGATCGTCCGCCATTCTGCCGGGCATGGAGTATTCCATGCGGCAGGGCTGCGCGCACATTCCGCGGTTCCCGCTGCGCCGGCCGATGAGAGAGGACATATAGCACTGTCCCGAGTGGCAGAAGCACAGCGCGCCGTGAACGAAGATCTCCGTCTCGATGGGTGCGTTGCGGCTTATGAACTTTATCTGCTCGAGCGAAAGCTCGCGGGCAAGCACAGCGCGGGTAAGCCCCATCTCGGCAGCAGCCTCAACGCCTGCAAGATTGTGTATGCTCATTTGGGTGCTGGCGTGCAGCGGAATATCCGGAACTGCCCTTCTGAGCACGGACAGCAGGCCGAGATCCTGCACGAGTATCGCGGATGCGCCGAGGTCGGAGACCCTGCGAGCAAGCTCGGCAGCCTTTTCCATCTCCCTGTCGCCGACGAGGGTGTTCATCGTGACATAAACCTTGCAGTCTCTTACACGGCAGTATCTTACCGCCTTTTCAAATTCCTCTTCGTCAAAATTCTTAGCACCCCTGCGAGCATTGAAGATGCCCAGACCCATATACACGGCATCAGCACCGTTTTGAACCGCCGCTATGACCGCTTCAGGCGAGCCGGCGGGTGAAAGCAATTCGAGCATACTCATACCTCTACCATTTTACTCTAATCAGATTAAAGTATTATACCACAGACATGGCTATTGCTACAAGTCAATTTTAATGTTATAATGTGTAATGCGTGTAAACTTTTAATGATTCGGAGATTTGCCATGCAGGAAATCAGGCAAAACTTTATACCCGTGTCCGTTGCGGACAAGCTCATCGCTGCGCACGACGGTAATGTTGCCCTGCTGTACATATGGATGTGCCGCTGCGGAAGCTTCAATGCCGAGCGTGCCGCCCGTGAGCTTTGTCTGACCCTCTCCGAGGTAAACAGCGCATACGAAAAGCTTTGCAGGCTGGAGCTTTTTGAGGAAAAAACCGCAGTCAAAGAGCCGCTCCCTCTGCCTGCCGAGGAGCTTCCGCAGTACACCTCCGAGGATATAATCAGGCGCAGCGAAACCGACTCCGGCTTCAGGGCGGTGCTTAACGAGGCGCAGCGCAAGCTCGGCAGGGTACTGTCGACATCGGATATAAAAACGCTGTTCGGCATTTACGATTTTCTCGCCCTGCCTCCGGATGTGATATTCATGCTGCTGACCTATTGTATCGACAGCTTTAAAGCAAAATACGGCAGCGGCAGGCTTCCCTCGATGCGCAGCATAGAAAAAGAGGCGTATTCTTGGGCAAACAAGGAGATATTGACGCTCGAGCAGGCCGAGGAGTACATAAAAAAAGCCGCCGAAAGACGCAGTAAGCTCGGCGAGGTAAAATCCGCTCTCGGTATCACCGGCCGCCAGCTCACCGCAACGGAAGCAAAGTATGTAAACTCATGGCTGGACATGGGCTTTGACTGCGGCACTCTTGCCGTGGCATACGACCGCACCGTCACGAATACGGGCGCGCTCAAGTGGGGCTACATGAACAAGATAGTCACGAGCTGGCATGAAAAGGGTCTGCACAGCATCGAGGATGTTGAGCAGAACGACACCCGCCCCTCCGCCGTCAAGCCCGCAAACAGGCACAGCGGCAAGGTGACAAATGACGAGCTGGAACGGCTCCGCTCAATTTACAAGAAGGTTAAAAACGGTTAATAATATGGCATTAGACGGAAAGCTTCTGGCAAGAGCCAGAGAAAATCTTGAAAATCTCCACGCAAACAATGTCGCCGAGCATTATCTGCGTCAGGAGAAAATATACTCGCGTATACCCGAGATAGAGCGCATAGACACACGACTTCGCACACAGATGACGGAGCTTGTCGGATTGACGCTCAGAGGCGGAGCGGAGCTTAACACCGCCATTAAGACTCTCGAGGACGAATCTCTCGCACTTCAGGCAAAAAAGGCGGAGCTTTTGGTCGAACGCGGCTACGAGATGGACTATCTTGACGATATTTTCTCATGCCCTGCCTGCCGCGACACAGGCTATGTCGGCGGAAAAATGTGTTCCTGCCTAAAGGCGATGTACAACGCTGAGGTCACGCGCGAATTGGGTACACTGCTCAAAAACAGTGACGAGTGCTTTGAAAAGTTTGACCTGTCGCTCTACGGTGATGCCCGTGAGAGCATGGAGATCGTTTACAACACCTGCCGCGAGTACGCAAACAGCTTTTCCGACCGCTCGATGAATCTCATGTTCCAGGGCGGCACGGGACTGGGCAAGACATTTCTGTCTGCCTGCATCGCAAGAGTTGTTGCCGGAAACGGCCACTCCGTGTGCTATGACACTGCTTCGAGCGCACTCGAGGCGTTTGAAACGAAGAAGTTTTCCCGTGACGCGCAGACAGCCGAAAATGCCGCCGTCAAGGTCGAGCGTATGCTCGACTGCGAGCTTATGATTCTCGATGACCTCGGCACGGAAATGCCCACGCCCATGTCGGTTTCTGCTCTCTACACTCTCATAAACACAAGGCTCGTCAACGGCAGAAAAACCGTTATCAGCACAAATCTCACCGACGCCGAGCTTTCGAAACGGTATAATCCGCAGATATGCTCCAGACTTGAGGGCGAGTTCACCAGGCTCCCCTTCTTTGGCAGCGATATCCGCCTAACTAAAAAGGAGATGTGACCATGCAGCACGAAATTTTAAGCGAAATTCCCCTGCTTGACAAAAACGGAAATCTCACAGAACCCGGCTTTGCAAAAAAGCTTCTGCCCGTGTACCGTCGCGCCGATATCAAGGCGAGCCCCCTGCGCATCAAGGAGTGGGACTACTACCTGATAAACAACGGCCGCTTTGCTCTGGCTCTGACCGTTGACGACAACGGCTATATGGGTCTGGACTCCATTAGCCTGCTCAACTTTGAGGAAGGCTGGGAGATAACCACAAGTCCCATGTGCTTCATGCCTCTCGGCAAACGCAAGCTGCCCGAAACGAGCGCAGTCGGCGATACCGTCGGTGAGGGCAAGAACTACGGCATTTACTTCAAAAACGACGGCAGCGGTAAGCGCACTCTTATCGCGCAAATGAAGAAATTCGGCCCTGCCGGTTCGCTGTACGCAAAGGTCGAGCTGTTCGACGAGCCCGAGGAGAGCATGGTCATCGCCACTCCCTTCGACAAGCCCGGTCATTTCTACTACAATCAGAAAATAAACTGCCTGCGCGCAAATGGTGAGGTCACCTACGACGGCCGCACCTATGTGTTTGACCCCGAGGACAGCTTCGCCGTACTCGACTGGGGCAGAGGCGTGTGGACATATCACAACACATGGTACTGGGGTTCTGCCTCGGGTGCTGTTGACGGCGTTCCCTTCGGCTGGAACATCGGCTACGGCTTCGGCGACACCTCGGCGGCAAGCGAAAATATGCTGTTTTACGCCGGCAAGGCGCACAAGCTCAGCCGAGTCAAGTTCAACATCCCCGGCGATGAGAAGGCATTCCTTGAGCCATGGACCTTTACTTCCGACGACGGCCGCTTCGAGATGGATTTTAAGCCTGTTCTCGACCGCGCCTCCTGCACCGACGCGCTGCTTATAAAGAGCGACCAGCATCAGGTGTTCGGACTGTTCACCGGCAAGGCAGTTTTAGACGACGGTAAGGTAATTGAAATCAAAGACTTCCCCGGCTTTGCCGAGAAGGTCGAAAATAAATGGTGATCGGAGAATAAAAATGAAATTTTTAACCGAAGAATGGGGCAATGAGTTTAGCGTTTTTGTAAAGGACAGATTCTCGCCCGGTAAGACACCCTCAAAACTCACTCTCACGCTTTGCGAGTGTTACAACAATGTACCCCACTGCGGCGGCGACACGGTATGGTTCATGTACACGCTGAAAGACGGCGTCATCGAAAGCGTCGTGCGCGGAACAGGTCGTGCAAACGCTCCGGCAGCAGACTACACCTCTGACGCCGACTACGACCTCTTCGTAAAGACCATGACCGGAGAGATCAGTACCGCAAAGGCACTCACCACCGGCAAAATAAAGCTCAAGGGAAACCTCATGAGGGCTCTGAAGCTTCTGGACACACACAACATTATCACCGAATGCAAGAGACTCGGCGGCAAAACCGAATGGTAAATAAAAAATCATTGGCATAGGCTAACACCGGATAGGTTTTTTAGTAGGGTATGGTGTAACTCAGTAAAATGAGTTACACCGTTTTTTATACCACAGCATTGACGGATATAAATCTTTTTTACAAATGCGATTTCAATATGCTTCAAAAAGGCACAATAGCAATAGCGGCAGGGATTACTCCCTGCCGCCAATAATATGCTGCATTTTAATGTATATCTTTCCTTGTGTATTTCAGATAAGCAATCATGATTCCGCCAATTCCTATGATCGCACCGATAAAAACAAAAGTACTGTCCAAGCTGCCGCTCGATACAATATCAGCCCCCTCGCAGTATCCGAACGGTGTTATGTACTTCAGGAATTGCGCAAGCTCTGCGATGTTTGCCACAAGATTGAGGAAATACATCATTACGGCAATTCCAAGTCCAACGCCAATACTGCCTTTTCGAAGAAAGGCGGATATTCCGAAGCAGATTCCTGCCAGCTCAATTTGGAGCAGATAATAGGCCAAATGCAGCAGACTGATTTCTTTCCAAGGGATTTCCTCACCGACGGCAATAATAGAGCAGACAGAAATCGCGTAAATAATCATATTCATAGCCGTGATCTGAAACAGCACGGCAATCAGCTTTTCCGTAATAATCCTTTTGCGGCTGACAGGATGAGTCAGCAGAAATTCCGCTGTTTTATCTTTTTCTTCTTTACTGAGGATACCTGCTGCACAAAGAGCCGCATAAAATGCACCGCCGAGTCCCAGAACATTGCCGCACTCAACAGCGTAAAACCCGACGAGCGTACCGAAGTTCAGGCGGTCCATACCAAACGCCTCGGTAAAAGAACCCATGGAGGCAAATATATCGTTGACACTGTCCATCTGTCCTTTCATTTCAGGAAACAGAAAAATACAGGTCGCAAGCAAAAACCCGATGGAAGCCGTCCATATCAAAAACGAAGTTTTGCCTTGCCTCAGTTCGTGCTTTACAAGCGTCATACCGTTTCACCGTCCTTTTCATAATAATGCAGGAATACTTCTTCAAGGTCCGGCTCTGTAACCGTAAGATCATTCACCCGCCCGGCGGATAGCGTGCGCAGCAGGCTGTTCATATCGCCGTTGTAAAGAAAGCTGACCGAATCTTCCGATTCTTTTTTGTCTCGAACGCCGTTGAGTTGTTCTAAGTTTACAACACCTTGAACCGTAATGCGTCTTGCGCTGGTTTTAGAGAGGAGGTCCACACTGTTGCATGCAACTATTCTGCCGTCGCGGATAATCGCCGCCCGGGTGCAATTTCGCTGAATTTCCGAGAGAATATGGCTGGATAAAAGAATCGTTGCTCCCTCTTTGTTTCTCTCCCGAAGAATGTCAAAAAACTCTTTTTGCATCAGCGGATCCAATCCGCCGGTCGGCTCATCCAGCACAAGCAGGTCCGGTCGATGCTGCAAAGCACAGACAATGGCTACCTTCTTCCTGTTTCCAAAGGACAGTTCATCTATTTTTCGCGACACATCAAGCTGTAAGCGCTCGCATAGCAATTTTGATTCAGCGGTGCAATCTTTTTTTCGCAAGTCGGCAGACAGCTTCAACACATCTTTTACTTTCATTCCTTGGTAAAATAATGCCTCTGAGGGAAGATAGCCGATATTCTGCAGAATTGTTTTGCATTGCTTTGTAACATCTTTCCCAAATATCATTGCGCTGCCGGAGGTGGGAGCAATCAACCCGAGCAGCGTCCGGATTGTCGTGGATTTTCCGGCGCCGTTTGGCCCGATGAAGCCAAAGAACTCGCCCTGTTCTACCGTCAGGTCAAGGTCAATGATACCTCTTGCCTTACCGTAGTATTTTGTGAGCTTTGCCGTTTTAATTACATCCATATTCCGTCATCCTTTCCGAAGATATATACTCTTCCAAAAGCTCATCAGCTTAGTAAAACCCTTTTCCATCTGTTCCATATCCACATTGCCACGCTGAACCATCTCCCAAATATACCCTTCGGAAGCCAAATACATTTCGCGGTACATCATCGGAATATCCAATCCGGGAATAAACTGTTCCGGATTCATATTTAGAAGTGTCTTATCCGCTTTAAGATTAAAGTATTTGTGGTAGCTTTCCTGAACAGCGGCGGAAATATCTGCATCCCTTTCGTAAAAAGCCTTGATGGTAAAGTTCGCCATATCGGGGTAGAGGCGAATAATTTCCATTTTTGCCTGCATACCTCGTTCCATACTCTCAAAGAGATTATCCTGTCCGTAACAGTTGTACTTTGTCAGATATTCTATGGTTATCTCCGCACATTTGTCCCACAGAAACATATACAGCTCTTTTTTGTTGTGAAAGTAATGAAAGAGCAGGGATTTGCTGATGCCCGCCGCAGCCGCGATCTCACTCATGGGGCTGTTTTTATAGGAATTTTGTGAAAACACCCGATAGCCGGCATTTATGATTGCCTGCTGCTTTTCTGCGGGCAGGAAAAAGAATCTTTCGTTCATAGCGTCACCTCTGTTAACCGATTCGGTCAATCGCATTATAAAGCCGTTGACCGATTTTGAGAAGACACTTTTTGAAATAGTTGTTTAAAAATAAATGGGGCCGCACAACTGCGACCCCACAGACATATTTGTTGTCCTGATCAGAACATTTTATCTAACGGATGATTCGGTGTTTGCACATCTGCTGTCTCTCCGCTTTCGCAAACCCATAAAGATATTATCTTTATTTGTTTCAAATCACTTCCTTATGAGGCGTCAGCATAGACCGCAGTTTATTATTTGAATACAAGCCCGTTTTTCTCGGAGCTTTTGAGAAGTATGACCGCCGCAGCCAGCACCAGCAGCTCGTAAATTCCGAAGGTGTGCCACACCGCCTCCGCGCCGAACACCATCGGCAGCAGGATAATTACCGCAATGTTGAAAACAAAGCTGCGCAGAATATTCATTATTATTGCCTGTTTGCTGCGCTTTGTCGAGTACAGATACGCAGAAATAATAGTGTTCAGTGCCATTATCGAGAAGCCCCATGCATACTTGGGCATACTCAAAACCGTGTAGTCGAGCGTAGCCTTATCCGCGCCGAACATCTTGCATACCGGACCGCCGACATAAAACAGCAGTATGTAGATAAGCACGCTGCCGATGAAGTTTATTAAAAGTCCCGCTCTGAAATAATACTTGAGATCACGCTCGTTCTTCGCGCCGTAGCACTGTCCGAACATGGGCTGAAGTCCCTCGGCTGTGCCGAAGAAGATGGCGACCGAGAACGATGCTACATAGCCGATAATGGAAAAGGCGTTTACCCCGATATCGCCTACTCTTGCCAGCAGGACATAGTTCGTTGCGATTATCGCCGTCGGTGTTGCGAGCTGCGCAATGCACTCCGGCAGACCTCTGACAGCTATCTTCTTGTACAGCGATGCGTCCGGCTCAAAGCCGCTTATGCGCAGGCTGCCGCGTTTTGTTGCGAAGTGGATAAGAACGACAAGCAGAGTAATCGTTTGTGAAGCACCGGTAGCGATGGCTGCACCCTTCAGCCCCATTTCAAACGGGAATATAAGCAGCCAGTCGCCGAAAACGTTGCACACCGTGCCGATAATGACCGCTGCCGATACGAGCACCGGCGAACCGTCGTTGCGGCAAAAGCCCTGCATTGAGGTAGAAAGACCCGAGGGAATTATAAACACCGAGTACCAGAATACATAGTCATATACATAGCCGAAAAATGTCTCATTTGCGCCGAGCAGCACGCAAAGCTTATCGGCAAACACCGTTCCGACAAGGCACAAAACGACAGCAGCACAGACGGTTGCCGAAATTGCGTGCATAAACGCCTGATTTGCGCCTTTGGTGTCTCCTCTGCCGAGGCGAATGGCGACAACGGTAACACCGCCTATCGTGGTCAGCATGAAAATTGAACCCACGACCATGACAAAGGGAAACGCTATATTAACCGCGCCGAGGGCATTCGTGCCGACGCCGTGGCCGACGAAGATGCCGTCGATTATCGTGAACAGAAAATAGCTCACGCAGCTCAACACCGTCGGGATTACATATTTACATAGGTTTTTGCTTCTCTGTGACATTTTCACTCCAGATTTCCGCTTGCAAACATCAGTGCCGTCAACGCGACAACAGGCGCGGTTTCGCACCTCAAAATTCTCGCTCCCATTGAGCAAATATGCGCTCCCACCATCCGTGCCGACTCTGCCTCGGCTACCTCAAAGCCGCCCTCGGGGCCGGTTATTATTGCTGCGGAAGTAAGTGCTTTCGAATTTTTGACAGCTTCGGACAAAGCCTCGCGCTCTCCGGTTTCGTACATAAACAGCACGCTGTCGCACTCGGCGGCATAGCTCAGCGCCCTGTTATAATCGGGCATCCACGAAACGGTGGGTATTATTCCCCTGCCGGACTGCTTTGCCGCTTCCTCGGATATTCTGTTCCAGCGTTCGAGCTTTTTTAAAACGCCGTCGCTGCGCTGGATGACACGCTCCGAGTCGAAAAAGACTATCTCCGATGCTCCGGTTTCCACGGATTTCTGTATTATATAATCGGTCTTGTCTCCCTTGGGCAGACCGCAGCATACGCGCACCTTTATGCTCGGTTCGCCGGGACACGGTACGATCTCGTGTATTTCGACCTCTGCTTCGTCTCTGTCCGAGTGCAGCAAGCTGCATCTGTAATCCGTTCCCCTGCCGTCGCAGATCGTTAACGCCTCGCCGGGCCTGAGACGCAGCACGCGGATATGTTCGGCATCCCGCCCGCTTATTATCGCGGTTTTTCCGAAGCTTTCGGTATCGTTTACAAAAAATCTCGGCATATCTATACCTCTTTTAATATTCGGTTTGCTTATTATCGCATATTAGTCACTCAAATGCAAGCACGGGCATATAATGTTTCGGGTGAATGCTATGGACGAAAACTTGAGCCTTGAGGGCTTTGAATCGGTGTGGCAGCGTGTTACCGAACGCATTGACGAAACCGAGCCGGTCAATACGCTCGGGCAAAAGGCGCATGAACAGGCCGTTTGCCTCGTAAAACACAATGATTCAAGCTGCGCCGTGCGATTTATTCCTAAATTTTGAACACATTAATTATCGGTGTGGATTACCATGCCGATTTTTATTTTTTCTTTTTGACAGTTGTACATATTTGTGTTAAAATGCTCTTGTCACATAAGTTGTTTGTCTAAATGTCAATATAGATGTTTACAAAATAGGGCTTTATGTGGTATAGTTTATACATAACAAATTTTAAACATTTGATAATACAAATAGGGAGGAATATTTTAGAATGTGCATTAAAACTGTTAAGTCCATCGGTCTCGGTGCTTCCGTCGAGCTGCTTAAGGACCACATCCGCGACCTCGATATGGGCAAGATGCTCGCAGTCGCAGGCGGCGTACTCGAGGCTGACCCCAAAGCTCTCCTCAAGAAGTTCGATCTTCGCGACGAGGATGTTCAGTTTGCAGTTAAGAAGAAGCTCAACCTCGTTCTTGACTTTATGCAGTGGCCGTTCATCTTTGTTACCGGCAAGCAGCCCTGGACCTACTGATTTAAGTACCCATAAAAAGAGAGAGCATCAGTTCGGATGCTCTCTCTTTTTCTTATCCCTTTCTATACCTTCAAAGGGCCTGCTTAATGCTCACGAATGAACTAAAAAGGCAAGGCAACAGCAGGGTAGCCCGAGGGGTAACGAAGTGTCGGTGCGGAAGTGAATGACATGCCGGGGGCATGTCAGAGCCGTACCGTGACCGAGCCGCAGCGAGAAAGGCTCCACTCGAATTGGATAAACAGTCATC
>JAEDIN010000076.1 GCA_016292445.1 Oscillospiraceae bacterium
GAAATTGGAAGCAAATCCCTCACGATTTGTTTTTTCCATTACTTTCTCTCCTTTTTAATTTGCGATTTACGCTTAGGCGTATGCCTTAGTGTTCTTCATTTTAATTGTTAAAAAATTGATTACAATACTTTAACTGTGAAATTAACTTCCGCTTAACACCAAACGATATCGTCTTTACAGAAACTTATACAAAATACATATATTTTGGAAATAATCTGTTCACAAGCTCGGCAAAAAAACGCTGATTATTGAGTGTACGGGTCGATTTCATTAACAACTTGGATATACTTGCGTTAATTCGCTTAATGTTTTGTTAATTCCTTGTCATACCGACAATGTGCTTGATAAGGACCCGGTTTCAAATTATAATATGGGCAAGGGGGTATGGATATGAAATACGCATTTATAAACGCAACCGTCCTGGACGGCAGCGAGAATATGCAGCCCAAGCCAGGTCGGGCGGTGCTGGTAGAAGACGGCATCATTAAAGAAATATGCGATAACCCGACAAATCTCGGCGGAATTAAGACCGTTGACCTCGAGGACAGATATCTCATGCCGGGGCTTATTAATCTCCATGTGCATCTGCCCGGCTCGGGAATGCCGAGCTATACCAAGAAGCAGAACGCAAAAACGGTTAGCTTTCTAATGTCAAATATAGTGACCAAGACCGCGGTTTATGCCCTTTGTTACAAATTTGCACGCACCCAGCTCATGTCCGGAGTTACGACCGTTCGCACCGTCGGCGGTTTGGGGAATATAGATTCACGCATACGCAACGATATTAACAAGGGAAAGCTCACCGGACCGAGGATGCTTGTTTCGGATATGGCGGTATCCGTTCCCGAGGGGCACATGGCGGGACTGCTTGCCTATGAAGCGAAAACTCCCGAGGATTGCGTAAAATATGTCCGCAAAATTGCGGAAAATAAGCCCGACCTTATCAAAATAATGGTGACCGGCGGCGTGCTGGACGCAAAGGTCAAGGGTGAGCCGGGAGTGCTGAAAATGCCGCCGGAGCTTATCCGTGCCTGCTGCGACGAGGCACACCGACTCGGCTACAGGGTTGCCGCCCACATCGAAAGTCCCGCCGGACTTCGTGCCGCACTCGAAAACGGAGTTGATACCGTCGAGCACGGCGCAGACCCCGACGACGAGATGATAGAGCTGTTTAAGCAAGCCGGTGCGGCACAGGTCTGCACCATTTCGCCTGCAATTCCCGGAGCGTATTTCCCGATGGAGGTCGCCCACACCACGGAGCTTAGTAAGTTTAACAGCAATGTCGTCATGGAGGGAATGATAAGCTGCGCGAAAAAAGTGCTGGCTGCCGGCGTTCCGGTCGGCCTCGGCACGGATACCGCCTGCCCGTTTGTGACGCACTACGATATGTGGCGCGAGCTTGCGTACTTCAAGAAGTTCGTCGGTGTGACCAACGCATTTGCCCTGCACACCGCAACACAGGTCAATGCTGAAATTGCAGGCATTGACGGCGAAACCGGCACGGTCGAGGTCGGAAAATCCGCCGATTTTGTAATTACTGATAAATCTCCGCTGGAGGATCTTACCGCCCTGCGCACACCGTATATGGTCGTGATGAGAGGCAAAACGATTAAAAATCCCCGAGTAAAAAAATTCGACTATGTCGAAACCGAGCTTGATAAGCTGCTGTAAATAATGAAAGCAGCACACCCCGACGGTACGATGCTCCGTCGGGGTGTGCTGCTTTTGCTGGAGAATACCAAAAACGCTGTAAAGCTTGTTAAAAATGTCGCGTCGCTTGAATAACACACAAAAAAAGTTAGAATCTTTTTCAGACAGGCTTTTTAGCCGAAACTGTGTTAAAAATTGTCGCAGTTGAGAGGAGATAAGGATGAACGAACAAAAAAAGACGGGCTATGCGTCGATTGACAAGCCGTGGCTTAAATTCTACAGCGAGGAGGCAATAAACGCACCCCTGCCGCAATGCTCAATGTATGAGTATCTGGTCTTGAAATGTAAAGGCAGGGAGGATTACCCTGCGCTGAACTATTTCGGGACAAAAATAAGCTATGGAGAGCTGATGCAGGGAATAAACCGTGCCGCGGCGGCATTTCATGAACTTGGGATAAAAGCCGGGGAAACGGTCACGATCTGTGCGATAACAACGCCGGAGATAATCTGCGCGATATACGGGCTGAACAAGCTCGGCGCGGTCTGCAATATCATAGAGCCGCGCGTCAATGTTGAGCAAATAAAGCGGCGTATAGTCGATGCAAGCTCGGATGTCATAGTTTTGTGCGATGTGTTTTACAAAAAGCTAAGCACAATGATTAACGAGCTTGAACTGACCGCCGTCGTCGTGCCGGTGACCGGCTCAATGCCGTTCGGGAAGAAGCTTGTGGCTTCACTTATGCGCAAAAACCCGAAAAGCAGGGGAATCACTTGGCGCAAGCTGATGAAGCTTGGCGAAGGCAAGGATGTAAAACCGTTTTATGAAAAGAACCATATAGCGGCGATCATCTACACCGGCGGCACAACGGGCATTGCAAAAGGTGTTATGCTGTCCGATCGCGCGGTAAACAGCGTTGCGCATCAGTATACTCTCGGAATAGATATAAAAGCAGGGAAAAAATTCCTCAATATTATGCCTCCGTTTATCGCCTACGGCTTTGTCTGCGGATTGCATATGCCGCTTTCGGCAGGCGTTGAGGTCATAATCATCCCAAAATTTGAGCCGACAAGATTTGCATTCATGATAAAAAGATACCGCCCGAATTATTTTCTAGGCGTTCCATCGCATTATGAGGAGTTGATGAAAGGCGGCGAGCTGGACGGTGTCGATATGTCCTTCGTCGATGTTGCGGGGATGGGCGGCGACGCACTTAACAAGGAAACCGAAATTGAGATAAACGCATTCTTCAGGCAGCATAATATGAATGTTGCGGTGGACAAGGGCTACGGAATGACGGAAATGTGCTCATCCGTATGCACAACGAGCGCGGCAATAAACGAGATTGGAAGCGTAGGCGTGCCGCTGCCAAGCACAACGATATCGATTTTTGAGCCGGGGACGGACAGAGAGCTGAAATACGGCGAAAGCGGAGAGATTTGCATCACGGGACCCGGTATGATGCACGGCTACTTTGGACATTCCGCCGAGACGGTGAAGGTCATAAAAAAACACGCCGACGGTCTGGATTGGGTACATTCGCAGGATATCGGTTACATGACCGAAAACGGAAGCTTGTATGTTGTCGGCAGGATAAAGCGAATGCTGATAAGACCCGACGGGCATAATGTATGGCCGTCGCAGATAGAGAGCGTTATCTGCGAGCATCCCGGAGTTTTGCAGTGTTCGGTCGTCGGCAGGAAGGTCGAAAGCGGCAAAAACGGGGTACTACCGACGGCGTTCGTTGTGGCAAAGCAAGGGTTCGAGTATAAAAAGCTCAGGGAGGAGCTGGTTAAGCTCAATTTTGAAAAACTCCCTGAGCGAGATGTCGCGCAATACTATTATTTTGTTGACGAGCTTCCGCTCACGCCGGTCGGTAAGGTGGATTACCGCAGACTTGAGCAGTTGGCAAACGAAGCAAAGGAATGACCTCAAAGCACGGAGCTTAGTAAGTTTAACAGCAATGTCGTCATGGAGGGAATGATAAGCTGCGCGAAAAAAGTGCTGGCTGCCGGCGTTCCGGTCGGCCTCGGCACGGATACCGCCTGCCCGTTTGTGACGCACTACGATATGTGGCGCGAGCTTGCGTACTTCAAGAAGTTCGTCGGTGTGACCAACGCATTTGCCCTGCACACCGCAACACAGGTCAATGCTGAAATTGCAGGCATTGACGGCGAAACCGGCACGGTCGAGGTCGGAAAATCCGCCGATTTTGTAATTACTGATAAATCTCCGCTGGAGGATCTTACCGCCCTGCGCACACCGTATATGGTCGTGATGAGAGGCAAAACGATTAAAAATCCCCGAGTAAAAAAATTCGACTATGTCGAAACCGAGCTTGATAAGCTGCTGTAAATTATGGCGGCCGTTGCGACCGGCATATCGCAGGCAGCGCTTGATTATGCGCTGAGCTGCGCGGGGAAAATCGGACTGTACGGACGCAGCCTGTCGTCGTATCAGGGCATATCCTTCCCGATTGCGGATATGTACACCAAAATCATAATGTCGAGAAACTCGCTTTACACCGTTGCGTCAATGATGGCAAACGGTATGCCTCACACAAGAGATGTCGCGGCACTGAAGCTGTTTGCAACCGAGTCGTGCTGTGAGATATGCAAGGCAGCGTGCCAGATCCACGGAGCGTTCGGATTGAGTGCGAAGTCCGGCGTGGACAGGCTGTTCCGTGACGCGCATATGCTGACAATCGCAGAGGGCACCTCGGAGATATGCAGGCTTGTTATCTCCGGCGGCCTTACAAATCCAAACCGCAAATAAAAAACGCCCCTGTGATACGATGTATCACAGGGGCTCGATTTTGCAAAGCTATCTTGACAAAGATATATATACTTCCTGCAAAGCGGCGAAGCTTGCCGCGATACAGGCGATACTGCCGCTGAGCCTTATATCAACGAAGTTGAGCGTAAGCGGAAGAATAAACAGCAGTGCACCCGTGAGCTTATTCATGACGGTGTGCTCGGACAAGAGCTTTTTCTCGGCGGCAAAAACGCGAACTATGCCGAATATCTTCACTGTACCTATAATCCCAATCCACACCCAAAGCCACACAGGAAGCGACAACACGGGCAGGAGCTTTATCATGCAAACAACGGCAAACACTGTATCGGCGGCGGTGTCCAGAGCCGCACCGAAACCTGAGGTCTGGTTTTTAAGTCTTGCGACAGTTCCGTCAATCATGTCCGTAAAGCCGGCGGTGACATACAGGAAGTAAAACGGCATTGACAGCGCAGGAAAGAAGAGCATACCGAGACTGAGCGGAATACGCAATGCAGTAATAAAATTTGCAATTGTCAATTTGTTATACCCCCACTCATGTGTCTGAGCAACCCATTGAAGCGGGCTTCAATGGGAGCCCTGCTGAAATCCGTTTTTGTAATGGACCGCCGGCAGCAAAAAGCCGTCCCCCTCTCGGGGAACGGCTTTTTGG
>JAEDIN010000077.1 GCA_016292445.1 Oscillospiraceae bacterium
TTATCACTTTTAGGGCTCTGCCTGCTTGCGCATTACCATAGCTCCCGTTTCCGGATCTATGTGATCAAGGTCTGAATACAGGTCCGGATCGTCCGGCAGGTTTCTGCTTTTGAGCTTTTTATCAATGAGCATTGTGACACCGGTGTAGATGACCACGAACACGGGAACACCCAGGAGCATTCCCCAGAAGCCGAACATTCCGCCGAAGAGAATGATCGAGAACATGACCCAAAAGCCGTTTATTCCGATAGAGCCGCCGAGGATCTTAGGTCCTATGATATTGCCGTCGACCTGCTGGAGGATGATAATAAAGATTATAAATATGAGGCACTTCCACGGGTCAACAAGCAAAATGAGCAGTGACGACGGCACCGCACCGATAAACGGTCCGAAGAACGGTATAACATTCGTTACGCCGACGATGACGGATACCAGCAGCGCATAGGGTATGTTCATGATAAGGCAGCCGATATAGCAGATAAATCCGATTATTGCGGAGTCAAGCAGCTTACCGGTGATAAATCCCATAAAAGTCTTATCGGTAAACTTGAGTGCTTCGCTTATTGCCTTTGCGGTCTTTGTGCTGCAAATACAATACAAAAGCTTCATCGAGTGCGCTCTGAATTTTTCCCTGTTATAGAGGATATAAACCGACACAATTATTCCGATGACGATGTTATAAACAGCCTTGAGGACACCGTAAACGCCGTTCGTAATATTCAAAATGATGCCGTCCATACCGGGAAGAAGTGTGTTCTTTGCCCAGTTTGTGAGTGCTTCGGTGAGATTTCCGAATAACTGAGTGGCATACTTTTCAATGACGGGATTTTCCTGCAAAAGCCTGTCTATCGCCTTGTACGCAGTGTCAAAATACTCCGGGCTGTTGGCAACTATGGTCGCGATACTGTCATAAAGCTGCGGAACTATGAGGTAGATAAGCGCAGCGATTATCAGCATCAGTACTATCTCCGCAAGAATAACGGAGAAAACTCTCGGAAGCTTATCGCCGAGCCTTGCCTTCGGATACTTTTTTCTGCACTTCTGAAGCAAGGGGATGAAAAGCTTTTCCTCATACAGCTGCATTGACGGCATGAGCAGGTAGGTTATAACAAGTCCCCAGATAAAGGGACTGAGAATACCTAAAAACGAGCCCACTGCCTTGACAAGCGCGCTGAGATAGTCAAGTCCGAAATAGAATACTATCGCACAGGCCAGCACCGCGAAAGCGGTAATTCCCCACGCAAGATAGCTCTTGTAGTTATGATTCATCCTTCTCAAGCCATCCACCTCCATGCCTTTCCTCTCGATTTTACTATTACTTTTTTTGCCCGTCAATAAATATTATGTAAATTTTAGCTTTTCAATGTTATGTTAACCATTTTTGAATATTTCGCGAAAAAAGGGTGTTGATAACTATGTTGAAAATGTTCAAAAGTTATTTGATTTCAAGGGTTTTTTTAAATGCAAAATTTATACACAAAATCGTATTTTGTCGAATAAAGCATAATTTTGCAACTAATCATTAATCCTGTTTCGCAGCATATGCTTTTCACGGAGGGATAAGCAATGAAAAAGTTTTTTTGCACCGTACTTGCCGCGCTCATTTTTTCGTCTCCGGCATATGCGATAGAAACCTTGAGTGATGACGCAATAGATACCAAAGCACCGTCGGCAATTTTGATGGAGAAAACCAGCGGCGAAGTCATTTATGAGAAAAACGCACATGAGCAGCTGCCGCCTGCAAGCGTCACCAAGGTCATGACTCTGCTGCTCATAGTTGAGGCCATCGAAAGAGGCGATATAAGCCTTGACGACACCGTCATTGCCTCGGAGAGAGCGGCGTCCTTCGGAGGGAGCTGTGTTTTTCTCGAGGAGGGCGAAAAAATGAGCGTCGATGAGATGCTCAAATGTATCACCGTGGTGTCGGCAAACGACTGCGCCGTTGCAATGAGCGAATTTCTGTGCGGCTCGGAGCCGGCTTTCGTTCAGCGCATGAACGAAAGAGCAGCCGAGCTCGGGCTTAAGAACACGCATTTTTGCAACTGCACCGGACTTTTTAACGACCCTGAGCATTACACCAGCGCATATGACCTCGCGGTGATGAGCCGCGCGCTCATAAAGCACGAGCTAATAAAAAAGTATTCGACCATATGGATGGATTCCATCAGAAACGGCGAGTTCGGTCTGTCAAACACCAATAAACTCGTGTACTATTACGATGGCTGCACAGGTCTGAAAACCGGCTACACCGAAGAAGCGATGTACTGCCTTTCCGCGACCGCTGAGCGCGATGGCATTGAATATATTGCCGTGATAATGCACGGTGACTCGATTGAATCGAGGAACAACGACGCAAAGGCGCTCTTAAATTACGGCTTTGCAAACTACAAGCTCTGCCCTCTGCGCTCCGATGAGGTGCTGCCGCCGGTCAAGGTTAGGCTCGGTAAAAGCGACAGCGTTCAGCCCGTGTACAGCGGCGAAGAAACCGCGCTAATAAAAAAATCCGGAGCTGCCGACATTACTTACAGCGTCGAGCTCCCCGACTCCGTTGCCGCCCCCGTTGAAAAGGGGCAAAAGCTCGGCACGCTCACCGTCAGCATCGGGGGCAAGGTTTTCCGCGAGATACCCCTTGTTGCGGAAAACGCCGTTGAACGGGCGGGACTGTTCGGAATATTCACCGACATGGCACTTGCCTATCTCGGAATCGGGTAACCTGCACCACTTTTAGGTAAATTTTCTGCTAAGTTTGTGCTTGTTCCCCCACTTTGCCATAATTCGCTTGCTTTTTTATATATTAGGTGTATAATAAAAAAATATCATTACTTCAGATACGGAGGTAATTATGGTTAAGGTTGATTTATCCGGAGTTGCTGCCTTTTTCGATCCCGCGGAGCTTGATTTCGCGGCGGCAGCAGAGGCGCACAGAGCTCTTTCCGACAAGACCGGTGCAGGCAATGATTTTACCGGCTGGCTTGAGCTTCCCCGGTGCATAAAGGATACGGAGCTTAAAAGCATTTTGAGTGCAGCGCAGCGTATTCGCTCGCGCTCAAAGGCGCTCGTCGTTATCGGTATAGGCGGCTCTTACCTCGGCGCAAGAGGTGCTATCGAGCTTTTGCGCCCCGTACGCTCGGATGATGACCCTAAGATATTCTTTGTCGGAAACGGACTCTCCCCGGACGCGCTCAACGATATGCTCGAGCAGCTCGGTGACTGCGACTTTGATGTCAATGTGATATCCAAATCCGGCACTACACTTGAGCCTGCCGTTGCTTTCCGCATTTTCCGCAAGCTGCTCAAGGAGAAGTACGGAAATGCCGCAAAAAAACATATTTTTGCCACCACCGACGCACACTGCGGTGTGCTGAAATCACTCGCCGACAGTGAGGGCTGGGAGTGCTTCGTTGTCCCCGATGATGTCGGCGGCAGGTACAGTGTGCTCTCCGCGGTCGGACTCCTGCCAATGGCGGTTGCGGGAATAGACATTAAGACCGTTATCAACACCGCAATCGAGGAGTTTAAGGCTCTCGATCTGCGTTCGCCGGAAAACCCCGCGTGGCAGTATGCCGCCGCAAGGCAGCACCTTTACCGTAAAGGCAGAAGCATCGAGATACTCGGCTGCTACGAGCCGAGCTTCAGATTTATGGCTGAATGGTGGAAGCAGCTTTACGGCGAGAGCGAGGGCAAGAACGGCATAGGTATCTTCCCTGCCTCCGTTGAGCTGACCGCCGACCTGCACTCCATGGGGCAGTACATTCAGGACGGTCCGCGCACACTGATGGAGACTATCGTCAGCTTTGACGCCCCCTGCAGAGGCTATACCGTTCCCTTTGAGATGGGTGACCCCGACGGACTCAATTACCTTGCAGGAAAGGAGCTTGGCGCAATTTGCAAAACAGCGGCCGAGGCTGTTAAGGCGGCGCATATCTCAGGCGGCGTTCCCAATATAGGTATTTCCGTTCCCGCAAGAAACGAGGCAGGCTTTGCCTCCCTCGTGTGCTTCTTTGAGCTTGCCTGTGCCATCTCAGGCTATATGTCCGGCGTTAACCCCTTTGACCAGCCCGGCGTTGAGGCATACAAGAAGAATATGTTTAAAATGCTCGGCAAACCCGAATGACACAAAACCGCTCAAGTTTGATCTGCTTGGGCGGTTATTAAATTATTTACACTTTTCTTCTTGCTTTGTTGATTGAAAAATGTTAATCTTAACCCAACAATGAGTCCATTATTTTATGTAAGGAGATGGTCACAATGGTTAAGTTGATTTTGGGTCTTAAGGGTTCCGGAAAGACCAAACGCCTTGTTGAGCTGGTTCGTGAGGCAGTCGCCTGCGAAAACGGCGATGTTGTCTGCATTGAGAAAGAAAAGAAGCTCACCTTCGATATTCCTTATCAGGCCCGTCTTATCGAAGCAGGCTCTTACAGCGTCGGCTCTTATGAGTTTATAAGAGGCTTCATCTGCGGTCTGCACTCCGGCAACTACGATATCACCCATGTTTTTATTGACAATTTCTATAAGATAGTCAGCGACAAGGATCCGCAGAAGTTCACCGAGTTCTTAGGCTGGCTCGACGCATTTTCCGAAAGAGAAAATATTGAGTTTGTTATCAGTGCTACCCTTGATCCGGATTCTATCAGTGAAGATATCAGGAAGTATTTGATTTAATATAATAAAAAGCAATGCATCGGCAGAGGAGCTCGATGGGACAAGGTAAGCCGGCGAGATTTTTCGTGAAAAGCGGTTTTCACGAAAAATGCGGCGTTTGTGAAGCGTGTCAAAAAAGTCGCCGACTTTTGACACGCTGAAAAGAGGAGAAACCAACGGTTTCTCCTCTTTTCTTATTCAAGCTCGCGGTACATTGCCGGAGCTTCATCCTTTTTTGCCGTTTCATTCACGGCAAGCACCTCGACCTTCAGGCTGCGCTGACCGAAGGCTATCTCGATAATATCGCCTACCTTCACC
>JAEDIN010000078.1 GCA_016292445.1 Oscillospiraceae bacterium
GGTATCAGAAAACCTTTTTCTGATACCCTTATACGACGGAAATTATTATTTCCCTTTATTTTTTTGAAAACTTTTTGAAATTTTTTTATTTTATCCTGACAGGTTTATAGACCTCTCCGATTATCGCAAGCTTGCTTGTTCCTGCGGTGACATCGGCAACACGGCGCGAAAAGTCCTCGACCCCGTCCTCGGGAAGCAGCAGCTTCAGGCACACATCGGTCGAGTATTCGACATCCGAAACCACACCGTTTGCCGCCGTGCACTCGAGCTTCAGCCGCTCAAGCAGCGAATATGTACACGGAAGCTCCGCCTTGATCCAGCGGCGCACAACGGATATGCCGGCCGCATCAAGCGCGTCCTTTGCGCTTTTGGTGTAGGCTCGCAGAAGTCCGCCCGTGCCGAGCAGCACGCCGCCGAAGTAGCGCGTGACAACGCACACGACATTCGTAACACCCTCTCGCTTCAGGACCTCGAGCATGGGTATGCCGGCGGTACCCTGCGGCTCGCCGTCGTCGGAATAGCGCACCGCGCCGTCTTTTATAATGTAGCACCAGCAGTTGTGCCGCGCGTCGTAGTATTTCTTTTTCATCTCGGCGACAAAGCTCTTTGCCTCGTCCTCCGTTTCGACCATGCGCACATGGCCCAAAAAGCTCGACCGCTTTTCCGTAAATTCGGCCTCGCCGTCACCTGCGGGGATGAAGTATTCGCTCAATCCTCCCAGTCCTCCTTATGCTCGGTATATCCGGGGATATAACGCTTTATCCTGCCGAAAACTTCCGGCGGCACGATGGCCTCGGCTTCGATGCCGGTGTCGGTATACTCGGTTTTTACCACCGATGCTTCGCGGTTTAACAGATCCATGATACCCGCGTCGGAATACGGAATTCTCAGCGTCACGCGGTGGCTGCCGCGGTCAAGCAGCTCGGAAAGCTTCTGCACAAGCTCCTGGACGCCCTCGCCGCTTCTTGCCGACAGGCAGACAATGTCCTCGCCGTGGGGCAGAATGCCCATATACGCATCACACTTGTTGAACACCCGTATGCAGGGCGTCTGCTCTGCGCCGAGCTGATTTATGAGCGTATCGACCACCCGAGCCTGCTCCTCCCAATCGGGATTTGATATGTCGATCACATGGAGCAGAACATCGGCATACGCAAGCTCCTCGAGCGTCGCCTTGAACGCCTCTATGAGATGGTGCGGCAGCTTGCGGATAAAGCCGACGGTGTCGGAAATGAGCACCTCCGTAAGCTCGTCGATACGCAGCTTGCGCGTGGTCGTGTCAAGCGTATCGAACAGTCGGTCGTTTGCCGGAATATCGGAATCGGTCAGGCAGTTTAAAAGCGTTGACTTGCCTGCGTTGGTATAGCCGACAAGGGCAACGATGGGCATATCGTTTTTCTCACGCTTCCTGCGCTGGGTGCTGCGCACCTTGCGCACCGCGGCAAGCTCCTCCTCGAGCTTTTGTATCTTACGGCGAATGTGGCGGCGGTCCGTTTCGAGCTGCGTTTCGCCGGGGCCTCGCGTGCCGATAGGCGACGAGCCGCCCGATGCCGTCTGACGGACAAGGTGGGTCCACATACCCGTCAGCCTCGGCAGCAGATATTTATACTGCGCAAGCTCGACCTGGAGCTGACCCTCACGGGTCTGCGCACGCTGGGCAAAGATATCTAAAATCAGTCCCGAACGGTCAAGCACCTTTACACCCAGCTCCTCGGACAGAACGCGCATCTGCGAGGGTGAAAGCTCATTGTCGAAAACCGCAAGGTCAATGTCGTTTGCATCTATAAATTCCTTCAGCTCCGTGACCTTACCGTCGCCGATGAAGCTTCGGGGATCGGGAGTGGGGCGGTTTTGAATCATCATTCCGATCGTCTCTCCGCCTGCGGTCTCGACAAGCGCGGCAAGCTCCTCCATGGATATCTCCGTGGAGCGTTCGGATATATTCATGCTGTTTGCGGCAAGACCGCACAGCACGGCTCTTTCGGTTTTTATCTCGTTATTTTCCATATCATCATACCTCATAGGGTATATTATACCACAAGTACGACAAAAGACCACATCTTTTGATGTGGTCTTTGAAGTAAATTATAATTACTTGATGCCGTACTTCTTATTGAACTTATCAACACGGCCGCTGGTATCAACGAGCTTCTGCTTGCCGGTATAGAAGGGGTGGCACTTGGAGCAGATTTCAACGGTGATGCCGGGACGGGTAGAGCCGGTCTCGATGGTTGCGCCGCAAGCGCACTTGATAACGGTGGGCTGATAGTTAGGATGGATTCCTGCCTTCATTGTACATAATCTCCTCATCATAGGCTGTCTTGAGCATGCGTGCATGGTTACAAGACGCAAAGTGAATTGTAGCACACCGATGCCGCGTTTGCAAGGGTTTTTTTATTTTTCCGTAACAAAAACCGCTTGACCGGCTTCAAGGAAGTACAGCACGCAGCCGTTTACGGGCTTTCCGGTCATTTTTCCGACCGCTATGGCATATGCGCGAAGCTGGCCGGCGTAGGTTTTTGCCCGCTGTGTCAGTGCGTCGCCGCGCACTCTGTCGGTCTTATAGTCGATGACGGTTAGACCGCCGTTTTCCTCTATGCAGCAGTCGATAACGCCCTGAAGCAGCACGCTTTCGCCCTCGCCGCCTTCAAAGAAGTCCTCGGCAGGACACAAAATCGAGAATTTGAACTCGCGCATGAGCCTGTCGGCATTCATGATGCGTTTTCCGATATCGGAGGCAAAAAGCCGCAAAATCGCCTTCGCATCGACTGCCTGTGCCTGTCGGTCGGATATGTGCTTAGATGCTGTGAGCCTGTCTATCTCCGCGCGGATATCTTCGATACTTCCCGTTTTTGAGTAGTCTATAAATTGCAGCACCATATGCGTCGCCGTACCCTTTTCCGCTGCCGAAAGCGGCTTTTTATCGCGCATGAAATCGGGACTGCGGAAGCTTCTTGCCACGCTCGGCGCAATACTCACCGCCTCGGGGTCGGGCTCGTCATAGCTTTTTAGTTCCGTTGCCGTGACCTTTGAGGGCAGCGCCTCCGCCGATAAATGGGGGTAGCTAAACGCAAGATTACGCCGCAGTTTTTCGACAAGCTCCGGGTCTGCCGACACGGTGCTCTCTTTTTCGGCATTTCTTTCCTCGGTCTGCGTTTTTTCGGGTCTGAAAACATTCAGGTCAAGTCTGCCGGCTTTATCCGAAAGTGCGGCGTGCATCATCCATGTCGCCGTATTCTGCGCCGTCATAAGAATTTCCGGCGATACCGGATAAGCCGTACTCATCATGAGCCTTTGCATTTTCGCCTCCGGCTCGGGCATTGCCGCCGCAACGATAAGCCGCTCCTTTGCGCGGGTCAGCGCGACATACAAAAGGCGCATCTCCTCGGACAGCATCTCGCGGTCGGCCCGCAGAGCGATCGCGTTTCTTTGCAGCGAGGAATACTCTATGCCCCTTTGCGTGTCGGTCACCTTGGGTCCGAGACCGAGTTCGGGATGGATAAGCACCGTTTCGCGCAGATCGCTGCGGTTAAATTTGCGGTTCGTGTCGCACAAAAACACGACGGGAAATTCAAGTCCCTTGGACTTGTGTACTGTCATTATCTGCACCGCATTGCCCGTTGCGCCTCTGCCCGGCTCATCGCCGCGCTGCGCAAGTGCGTTGAGCCATTCGACAAAGCGGTGAAGTCCCTTGAAGCCGGTCGCCTCGAAGCGCTTTGCGTAGTCGAAAAGCAGCATTACATTATCCCTGCGCGTCGCTCCGTCGGTCATCGCCGAGCATATCGCGGCAAGGTCGAGCTTATCGCAGATATACCGCAAAAGCTCGCCGAGCTCCATATCGGGTGCGCACTGCCGCAGCTCGCAAAGCATGGCCGCAAACTCGGCGCAGCGGGCGTTATTCTCCGCGTTTTTAATCAGCGCGGAATAGAAATCGCTCTTTTTGTCCGCAGCCCTTATCTCCGAAAGCTCGTCCGGCGTGAAGCCGAAAAACGGCGAGCGCAAAACGGCTATCAGCGGAACATCCTGATGCGGATTATCTATGACCGCAAGCAGGCAAACGAGCGCGGACACCTCGACGGATTCAAAATAGCTCCCTGTGCTGCCGCCGAGAACGGGAATATCGGCATTGGCAAGCTCGCGGCGGAAAATATCGCCCGCGGAAGCCATTGAGCGCATGAGTACGGCGATATCACTGTAACGCAGGGGTCTTTGCGTTCCCCTGTCGCTCACCATGGTTCCCGAGCGCATGAGCTTGTTTATCCGCTCGGCTACCGCCGCCGCCTCGAGTGCGGTTTTATCGGGCGAATCGTCCTCGCCGTCGGCGGTGACATCGACAAGCATAAGCTCCGGTATCGGCGCATCGCCGTCATACGACGCGCCGCATTTGAGCTCCGCGTTTTCGTCATAGTCGATCTCACCCAGCGTTGCGGACATACAAGTGCGGAAAACATGGTTTGCCGCCTCGATGACCTCGCTTCTTGATCGGAAATTCTCCTGAAGCATTATGCGCACAGGCTCGCCGTCTCGGGCGTTATCGTAGTCTGCGTAGCTTAAGTATTTTTCTGTGAAAATGGTCGGATCTGCAAGGCGGAAGCGATATATCGACTGCTTTACATCGCCGACCATGAAGAGGTTCGTTTCATTCTTGGACACCGCCTTAAAAATCGTGTCCTGCACACGGTTTACATCCTGATACTCATCGACCATTATCTCCGTGTAGCGGCGGGAGGCGTCCCGTGCAAGAGCGGTGGGTCTGCCCTCGTCATCGGTCAGAAGCTGCGCGGTCATATGCTCGAGATCTGCAAAATCAACCTCGGCGCGGCGTTTCTTCTCGGCAGCGTACATCTTGTCAAACGAAAGCGTCAGCTCCAGCAGC
>JAEDIN010000079.1 GCA_016292445.1 Oscillospiraceae bacterium
ACAGGGAAAGCTCGCCGAGGATAAGACCGGCGAAGACATCGAGCAGGAAGTGCTGCTTAACGAGTACCGTCGAGGCGCAGATAAGCGCGGTAAGAACTCCTGCCGCGGCGACATAGGGCTTTTTGACGCCGGGGCAGTACATCAGCCCCCGAAACACGATGTAGCTGAGCATACAGTGCATCGAGGGGAACAGATTGACCGCCTCGTCGGCGGCATATATCTGGGAAAGCAGCCTGTCGTAATAGGCACCTCCCGTTATTTCGGGTCTGTCTATGCAGGTGGGCATTGCAATGAAAAACACAAAGCATATAAGCTGGGCGACATACACGGCGGTAAACAGCTTAAAGCACAGCTCGCGCTCCTGCTCCATGGCGACAATAAGACCTATGATCCAGAAGAAAAAGGCCATCGCATACACCGTCACCCATTCCGGAGCAAAGGGTATGCTGCCCTCAAAGGGCAGGGGGATGCTCAAATGGGGAAGGTCGCGCGTAAAGGGCTTTGTTCCGAAGTACACCAGCATCTGCATGGCGACCGCCATTGCAAGAGGAAGGTAAGAATAGCTCGGAAAAAGCTTGGTTTTTTCTAATGTGTCCTGCGTTTTATTTGACATATGAGGTATCTACGGTGACGACTGCAAAGCGGCCGGGCATTTTTTCCTCGACGGCTTGACAAATTTCCTTTCTGACCTCCTCGGTGGTCTTTGAAAGACCGCTGGGGATGACAGCATCGAATACTAAATTTGTGTGGCTCGGCCCTGGGACCATGCGAAAATCGTGTATGCTCAGCACATCGCCAAGGTCGGCGATTATCTCGAGCAGTCTGCGGTGCTCGGCGTCAACGCGCTCGTCGTCGCACACCACGGGGTCCATGTGTATTGTTGCCTCGCAGCCGAGCTCCTGCGCAAGAGTTCTCTCCACGACATCGACTGCGTCGTGCAGCTCGAAAATATCCCCTCTGCCGTCAACCTCGGCATGCAGGCTTATCATGAGTCTGCCCGGGCCGTAATCGTGCACGACAAGGTCGTGCATGCCGATTATCTCGTCGCGGGCCATGACGATATCCTCGATCTTCCGCACAAGCTCGGGGTCGGGTGCCTGACCGAGCAGCGGCGAGAGAGTATCCCTTGCCACACCCACGCCGGCAAAGAGGATAAACAGAGCAACCAGCACACCTGCGTAGCCGTCGATGTTGACGCTGAACAGATAGCTCACGAGCATACTCAGCAAAACGACGGCAGTCGCAATGGAGTCGGAAAGGCTGTCGGTAGCCGTTGCAAGCATGGCAGAGGAGGAAATCTTCTTGCCGATGGCGCGGTTATAAAGAGACATATAGACCTTGACACCGATGGATACTATTAAAATTATCGCCGGAAGCAGACCGTTTTCGACAGGCTCAGGGCTTATAATCTTCTCAACGGAGCTTATCAGCAGCTCGACGCCCATGACGAGTATCAGCGCCGCGACGCACAGTCCGGATATGTACTCCAGCCTGCCGTGACCGAAGGGATGATCCGGATCGGGCTTTTTACCTGCAAGGCGGAAGCCGATGAGGGATATCGCCGAGGAGCCTGCATCCGAGAGGTTGTTGAAGGCGTCGGCGGTAATGGCTATCGAGCCGGATATCAGACCCGCGGCATACTTGCCTGCAAACAGGAGCACATTCAGCGTGATGCCCAGTGCGCTGCACAGGCTGCCATAGGCTTTTCTGACCGCAGGATTCGTTATATCGTCGCGATTTTTGATGAAAAATCTTGATAAAAGAGATACCATGGCTTACCTCCGGATAAGTAAGTTCTATAGATTATAATCCCATAGGCGGCAAACTTCAAGTGCTGCCCGACGGTAAATTGTTAATTTTATATTAAACTCCTTTAATCGCCTTGAACTTGTGAACAAATTGCTTTATTATATTATGGAATATACCCGAAAAATCATTAAAAGAAGAAAGGCTTTCAAATGCGCAGTATAGCGACCTTCATCGTTGACAAACGAAAGATCATTATGATAGCGTTCGCTGTTGCGGCACTCATGTCCGTGTTCACTGCGGGTCTTGTCAAGGTAAACTCCGACCTGTACAGCTTTTTGCCGGAAGATACCGAGACCCGTCAGGCCCTTGAGGTAATGGACGGAGAATTTACTACATACAGCACCGCAAAGGTCATGGTCGGGAATATAAGCTATTCCGACGCGCTGCTTTTGTATCACGACATAGAGAAGGTTGACGGTGTTAAGTCAATCAGCTTTGACGATTCAAGCCTGCACTACACGCATGGCAACGCCATGTACGGCATCACCTTCGGCGGCGGGGATAACGACGAGGTAAGCGTCAACGCCCTTGAAGATATCGAGGAGCTTTTGTCCGGCTACACCGCTTATTACGATACCCTCGTCGGCTATGAGCCCTCGGTCAAGATAGTCAGCGAGATGGCGGTGGTCGGCGTTATCGTCGTTGCGATAGTAATTGCTCTGCTGCTTCTGACCTCGCGCAGCTATGCCGAGGTTCCGGTGCTGCTTATTTCCTTTGCCGCGGCGGCTTTGCTGCAATTCGGAACGAACTTCTTCTTTAAGCAGATATCCTATGTTTCCAACGCGGTCACGCTCATACTCCAGCTTGCGCTGGCTATCGACTATGCGGTTATTCTGTGCAACCGCTTTGCCGAGGAAAAGCAGCGCTCCGAGCCGAGACAGGCGATGATAGACGCGCTGCAAAAGGGCATTCCCGAGATAGCCTCGAGCAGCATGACCACCATAGGCGGACTTATCGCAATGGCATTTATGCAGTTCGGTCTGGGCAGCGACCTCGGCAGAGTTCTTATAAAATCCATTCTGCTGTCGATGCTGTCGGTGTTCCTGCTGATGCCGGGTCTGCTTCTTGCGTTTAACAAGGCGATAGACAAGACCCGCCACCGCAGCCTTGTTCCGCACATCGACTTTGCCGGCCGCTTTGCGTGGAAAACGAGAAAGCTTATCCCACCGCTGTTTGCGGTCATGCTCATTGCCTGCGGCTACTGCGCGCTCAACTGCCCGTTTTCCTATAACTACACCGACGCCATGCCTTTAAACCGCACCGAGCGGCAGATTGCCCGCGAGGAGGTCAACAAGGTGTTCGGCTACAACAATATGATGGCCATTGTAGTCCCCACCGGCGATTATCAGGCAGAGGCGGATATGCTCGACGAGATTTCAAGGCTCGACCATGTCACCTCCGTTCAGGGCATTGCCTGCACCGAGGTCGTAGACGGCTACAAGCTCACCGATAAGCTCACGATAGACGAGTTCTGCGATATAGCCGGACTTGACGAGCTGACCGCCTCCGCGCTTTTCGCCTACTACGGTGCATCCCATGACGATTATAAGCAGGTCGGTGCCGATCTGCACAGCTACAAGGTGCGGCTCATAGACCTGTTTTTGTTCCTCTACGAGGTGGTCGAGGACGGCGATGTTGAGGTTTCTGCGGACAAGCTCAACATGATAGAGGACCTGTACGACAAGCTCTCGGACGCCAAAAAGCAGCTTCAGGGCCCGAACTACAGCCGTATGCTCGTCTACTGCGACACCGATGTTCAGTCGCAGGAGTCGTATGACCTTATTGACCGGATTCATGAGGTCGCGGGAAAATACTACGACGAGGGCGTGTATGTTGCCGGCGACGCGACCTGCTCGCGTGACCTTGAGCAGACATATACGAGAGATAATGCCATGGTAAGCATCCTGTCGATCGTGTTTGTCTTTGTCGTAATTCTGCTGACCTTCCGCACGGTGGGACTTCCGATCCTGCTCACTGCGGTCATTCAGGGCAGTATATGGATAAACTTCACCGGACCTTATCTCACCGGCGAGCCGATTTTCTTCGTCGGCTACCTCATCGTCACGGCAATACAGATGGGCGCGAATATCGACTACGCTATTGTCGTTTCCAACCGCTATATAACCCTGCGCCAGAACAATTCAAAGCGCGCGTCGATAACCGCCGCGCTCAACGGCGCATTGCCCACGCTTTTAACCTCCGGCAGCATCCTCGCCATTTCGGGCCTGCTCATCGGATTTATCTCCTCGGAGGCTATAACATCAGCCATCGGCATAGCTCTCGGCAGAGGAACCTTTGTTTCCCTGCTGTTGGTGCTGTTTGTGCTGCCTCAGCTTTTGCTCTGGGGAGACGGCTTTATCAGAAAAACAACATTTTCAAATCGAATACATTTCCGCGTGCCGCCCATCTTTAAGGACGATTTCGAGGAGGTCGCACGCAAACGCACGGCGGATAAGTGATCGGGGGATTGGCTTATTCGCTCAACGAGAAAGGAAGAAGAAAAATGAAAAGAATCGCACTGACGGTCATCAGCGTTTGCCTTGTGCTGGCATCTGTTTTCGGCCTTGTTGCGGCGTCGGTCGGTCTGGGGGACATTACCGACATTCTGCGCAAATCCAATCTGCAGAACGATGATATCCGCGACTCGATAGCGCTCATCTCCGAACGCTATGCCGAGATTAAGGAGAAGGACGGAGACAAGACCGCAAAGGATTATGCCACCGCCGTCGTTACCGATAAATACGGCAGCAGCAAGATAAACGCCGGTCAAGCGGAATACGACAAGGGCAAGGCGCAGCTCGATGCCGGTCAAAAAGAATACGACGCGGCTAAGGCAAAGCTCGACAAGGGCAAGGCCGATTATGCCGCCGCCGAGGCGCTCATTGCCCAGAAGGAGCAGGAGATTGCCGACGGCGAAAAGCAGATAGCCGATGCCGAGGTCCAGCTTGCCGAGGCAAAGAAGCAGCGTGACGAGGGTCAGGCAAAGCTTGA
>JAEDIN010000080.1 GCA_016292445.1 Oscillospiraceae bacterium
TTTGCGGAATTCAGGTGGTACCACGCATATTATTGCGCCCTGATTGTTTCAGGGCGCATTTTTCTTTTTAAGGAGGCAGTTATGAAAGAATTACCCAAGGTGTATGATCCGAGTACGGTCGAAAAGAGAATATATGATATGTGGCAGACCGGCGGTTATTTTAAGGGCGTTATAGACCCGGACAAGAAACCGTTTTCCATCGTCATGCCGCCCCCTAATGTAACCGGTCAGCTTCACATGGGTCATGCGCTTGACTCCACTTTGCAGGATATCCTAATCCGTTACAAGAGAATGCAGGGCTATGCCGCGCTTTGGCTTCCCGGCACCGACCACGCAGGCATTGCGACCCAGATAAAGGTCGAGCAGGAGCTGCGCGAGAAGGAGGGCCTGTCCCGTTACGACCTCGGCCGAGAGAAGTTCCTTGATAGAGTGTGGGACTGGAAGAATAAGTACGGTGACCGTATTGTCGAGCAGCAGAAGGTGCTTGGTGCATCCTGCGATTGGGACAGAAGCGCATTTACCATGGACGAGCAGCGTGCAAAGTCGGTTCGTGAGACCTTCTGCGAGCTGTACGAAAAGGGGCTTATATATAAGGGCAACCGTATAATCAATTGGTGCCCCAAGTGCCGCACCGCGCTGTCGGATGCCGAGGTCGAATACAAGGATTTGCCCGGCAGCTTTTGGCATATAAGATATCCCATCGAGGATTCCGATGAGGAATTTATCATAGCAACCACCCGTCCTGAGACCATGCTGGGTGACTCCGGCGTTGCCGTTCACCCCGACGACGAGCGGTATAAGCACCTTGTCGGCAAGAACGCCGTTCTGCCTCTTGTCGGCAGAAAGCTGCCCATTGTAGCCGACAGTTATGTAGAGCTGGGCTTTGGCACGGGTGCAGTCAAGATGACGCCCTGCCATGACCCCAACGACTATGAGGTCGGCCTGCGCCACAACCTTGAGCAGATCCTTGTTATCAACGAGGACGCAAAGATTATAAACGGCGGTAAGTACAACGGTATGGACCGCTACGAGGCACGCAAGGCAATAGTCGCCGACCTCAAGGAGCAGGGCTATCTTGTCAAGGTCGAGCCGTATAATCACAATGTCGGCTGCTGCTACCGCTGCGGCACGGTCGTCGAGCCGCTCACAAGCCCCCAGTGGTTTGTCAGGATGAAGCCTCTTGCGGAAGCTGCAATCGAGGTCGTCAAGGACGGCAGAATCAAATTCGTTCCCGAACGCTTCACCAAGACCTATATGAACTGGATGGAGAATGTCCACGACTGGTGTATTTCCCGTCAACTCTGGTGGGGCCACAGAATACCGGCATGGTACTGCGCCGATTGCGGCAAGATAACCGTTTCCCGCGAGGAAGCAACAGAGTGCGCACATTGCCACAGCAAGAACATCACACAGGAAGAGGATGTTCTCGACACATGGTTCAGCTCCGCGCTTTGGCCGTTTTCGACTATGGGCTGGCCGGACAAGACCCCCGAGCTTGACTACTGGTATCCCACCACGGTTATGGTCACAGGTTATGATATCATCTTCTTCTGGGTTGCGAGAATGATATTCTCGGGCATGGAGCAGATGAAGAAAGAACCGTTTAAAACCGTATTCATCCACGGCCTTGTGCGTGATTCGCAGGGCAGAAAGATGTCAAAGAGCCTCGGCAACGGCATTGACCCACTTGAAATGGCGGAGAAATACGGTGCAGACGCACTGCGCTTTAACCTAATCACCGGCAACAGCCCCGGTAACGATATGCGCTTTTATGTTGAAAAGTGCGAGGCAATGCGCAACTTCTGCAATAAGATTTGGAACGCCTCACGCTTCGTGATGATGAACCTCACAATTGAGGACAACCATCTGCCCGAGACGCTCGAAACCGAGGATAAGTGGATTCTTTCCAAGCTCAATCAGGTGACCAAGGAAGTCTGCGACAATATGGACAGCTTTGAACTGGGCATTGCCGCAGGCAAGATCTACGACTTTATCTGGGACAGCTATTGCGACTGGTACATTGAGCTTACAAAGCCCCGTCTCAACAGCGACGACGAAAAGGCGAAGGAAAACGCACAGCGCGTGCTGCTGTATGTTCTCACCGAGATACTTAAGCTCCTGCATCCGTTCATGCCCTTTATCACCGAGGAAATTTGGCAGGCACTTCCTCACGAGGGCGAGGCACTCATGATCGCCGAATACCCCAAGTACACGGAAAAGCTTCATTTCCCCGTTGACGAGGTCAATTTCGAGATGGTAATGGACGCTATCAAGGCTGTCAGAGCGCGCAGAGCGGAGATGAATGTGCCGCCATCCAGAAAGAGCCATCTTATAATCGTAACGGACAAGGCAAAGGCTTTCGCCGAGGGTGAGAAGTTCATCTGCAAGCTGGCTTATGCCTCTGAGATAAGCGTTACCGATGAGCTTCCGGCAAATACCGACGGCACGGTGTCCGTCATAACGGATAATGCCCGAATGTTTATGCCTATGGCGGAGCTGGTCGATCTCGAAAAGGAAAAGGCACGCATGGAAAAAGAGCTTGCAAATGCCCGCAAACAGCTTGAAGGACAGATAGCGAAGCTTGCAAACGAGAAATTTGTCTCCAGAGCACCCGAGGCGGTCGTAAACACCGAGCGCGAGAAAAAGGCAAAGCTCGAGGCGCTTATCGAAAATCTTGAAGAAAGTCTTAAAAATCTGAAATAAGCTCGACTGTATTCTTTAGAATCCGCATACAAAAACTAATAAACTGGTGTTGTGTAATTATGCACAACACCAGTTTTTTGTTTGGAGTGAAACAAATGAAAATATCGACAAGATACGCAGACGGCAAGCTCGCAATATTCCTTAACGGCGAGCTTGACCACCACAGCGCAAGACAAGCAATGGAGACTATTGCCGAGGCAATAGACGGCAGTCTGCCGAGACAGGTGCTGCTTGATATGTCCGGGCTCAGCTTCATGGACTCCTCCGGCATTGCGGTAATACTCAAGGCTGACCGCAGATTAAAGGAAACCGGCGGCAGACTGTTTATCGACTGCCCGCAGAGTCAGCCGCTCAAGGTGCTTGAGGCAGCAGGAATAGTCAGAGTTGTTGAAGTTATAAGCAAAAGGGAGGTCACAACATGATTATAACCAATTACATAAAGCTTGAATTTCCGAGCTACAGCGCAAACGAAAGCTTTGCAAGAGCGGCAGCGGCAGGCTTTGCCGCGCAGCTTGACCCAACGCTCGAGGAACTGGGCGATATAAAGACCGCCGTATCCGAGGCGGTGACAAACTGCATTGTCCACGCTTATCCCGACAGCATCGGCAAGATAACCATGCGGCTGAGAATAATTGACGGCGAAAAGCTGGAAATAACCGTGCGCGACTGGGGCAGGGGAATAGCCGATCTTGAAAAGGCTATGCAGCCTATGTACACCACCGGCGGCGAGGAGCGCAGCGGCATGGGCTTTACCATCATGGAGAGCTTTATGGATAAGCTAAAGGTAAAAACCAAGGCACAAAAGGGTACAAGCGTCACTATGCTGCGAACGATAAAGCAGCGCAGAGGCCGCCGATGACCGAGCAGACGGTAGAATACCTCCGTAAAGCGAAAGCCGGAGATAAGCAGGCGGCGGAAACGCTCATCGAGGAAAACTCGGGGCTTATCTGGAGTGTGGCGCGCCGCTTTTTCGGAAGAGGCACAGAAGCGGATGATCTCTATCAGCTTGGTTGTGTCGGCTTTCTAAAGGCGATAGAGGGCTTTGACGAAAGCTTCGGCACGCAGTTTTCAACATATGCCGTGCCGAAAATCTCCGGCGAAATACGCAGATTTCTGCGCGATGACGGTTCGGTCAAGGTCAGCCGCAGCATCAAGGAGCAGGCACAGAAAATTAAATCCGTCCGAACGGAGCTTGAGCAAAGATTCGGCAGAGAGCCGCTTTTGTCTGAGATATCGGCGGAAACAGGCCTCACTCCCGAGGAAATAGCTTTTGCCGAGACTGCAACAGGCCCTGCGGAAAGCCTTCAGCGGGAAACAGGCGAGGACGGCTTTACGCTCGAGCATGTGTTGACTGATTTAAACGGCGAGGAGCGCATGATAGAGCAGGTGTCTCTGAGATATGCCATAGAGCAGCTTCCTGAAAAGGAAAAAAAAACCATTTATCTGAGGTATTTTCACGGTATGACGCAGGAGTCGGCATCAAGAGTGCTCGGTGTGTCGCAGGTGCAGGTATCACGGCTTGAACGCAGAGCGGTCGATAAATTAAGGGAAGTTCTAACAGTGTAGGTTTGTCATTAAATGAGTAAAACAAAAAGAAAATACAACACTCCATTACAACTTGTTTGTTTCATCAAATCGGAATTCATATCCCAGCAAATCCCGATTTGTCGAGCCATTTTTCATTCGTAATTCTGCAACAAAACAAAAAACCGGACACCGATCGCGATACCTGTCGTATCAAAACTGGTGTCCGGTTTTGAATTATAATGCAATTTATGATACGGGTTGCATTGGGTTGCAAAGTTGCATTGAAATGCAACCGACAGACTAATTGGAATCTATCTAACTGATTATTTCTTTAGAATTCGTTTGATTATATCGATAATTGAGACTTTTTTCTTTTGATTATGATTCCATATGCGGTTTGAATCTACTGGAATACCGTTATCAAGATAGGAGAAAA